>NZ_JBWOPL010000001.1:0-12358 GCF_056451265.1 Rhodocaloribacter sp.
CGTGGTACGTCACGCACTGCGCGTCGTGCGTATAGCCCGTGCCCTGCCGGCCCGTGCCCGTATGGCCGAAGCATCCGACGAAGCTCGGGTGCTCCGGGTCGCGGAGGTCGATCATGTGGAGGCCGCCGCCGCACGTCTCGCCGCCCATGCTCGCGCCGACGGCGAAGCCGAAGCCGGTGTCCTCGTTGATGACGATGTTGTGTGCGGAGTTGATCTTGTCGTAGTGGGCCGTCTCGGTGAAGGTGACGGGCGGGTTGGAGACGTTGCGGAGTTGGGTGAGGTCGAAGACCTGCATGCCGTGGGGTCCGGCGCCGTCGGAGACGATGTAGGCGTGGTTCTTATAGACCTTGATGTCGCGCCAGGCAGCCGGGCGGGCGCCTTCGTGGAGCGGGAGCGAGCCGAGGTAGACGGGGTGATACGGGTCGGAGATGTCGACGAAGGCTGCGCCGTCGGTGCGTCCGACGAGGGCGTACTCTTTGCCCGTTTCGGGGTCGGTCCATCCCCAGAGGTCGTTCGTATGCACGCCGCGCCCGCCGCCGATATCCTTGACGGAGAGGAAGGAGACGAGGTCCACGTTGTCGCAGTCGAAGTCGGCGGCGTGGCCCTCGGCGCACGAGATCAGTCCACCGGTGAGCGAGGCCATACCGGTGTCTTCACTGAAGACGCGGGCCGTCTCGCGCCATGTGCCGGCGTCGTCCCGTTCGAAGACGGCGGCGGTGCCTTCGCCGCTGTCGTCCCCGACGACGCCGACGAGGGCGAGGTCGCCGCGGACGTCCACGGAGCCGGCGAAGAAGTCGCCGCTGCGTCCGTCCTCGGCGGCGAGTTTCGTCACGCTCATCCACGGGCCGTTCTCGCTGTCGCGATGGAAGACGTAGACGGCGCCCGAGAAGCGGCCCGCGCCGGGCGCGCCGACCCATACTTCATCGGGTCCGTTGAGGGCGAGCGACGTGCCGAAGCGCGTCTGCGGGGCGGCGTCGAACGGGGTGAGCATGCCGCTCCGCTCCCACATGGCGTCGTCGTACACGTATTCGAACACGACGCCGGTGAAGCCCTCATAACGCGGGGCTCCGACGAGGGCATGGCCGTTCTGGAGGCGCACCGAAGCGCCGAAGCGCGCGTCGCCTTCGAGCATACCGGCGTCGAGCAGGCCTTCTTCGGTCCATGCGTCGCCTTCGTTCCGGAAGGCATAGACCGCGCCGGCGTTGCCGTTCTGGCGCGGCGCGCCGATGAGCGCGAGGTCTCCGTCGAGCGCCACGGCGCTGCCGAAGCGGTCGCCGGGGCCGGCTTCGCTGCCGGTGAGCTTTGTCTGAAGACGCCACGCGCCGTCGGCGGCTCGATGGAAGGCGTAGACCGCGCCGGTTTTGCTCTGATGGGCGTAAGCGCCGACGAGCGCCTTGTCGCCGGAGAGGGCGACGGCGCTGCCGAAGTTGTCCGATTCCCCGAGATCCTCGGGAGAGAGGCGGGCCGTCTCGGTCCAGTTGCCTTCCTCGTCCCGAACGAAGAGGTAGGCCGCGCCGGCGCCGTCGCTCTGTTTGGGCGCGCCGACGAGCAGGGTCCCGGCGTCGAAGGCGACGGCGTTGCCGAAGCGGTCGCCCGTGGTGGCGTCGGAGGCGGTGAAGCGGCTCGCCTCGGTCCAGGCGCCGTCGTCGTCGCGGCGGAAGACGTAGACCATGCCGGGCTTGTCTGCATTGAGCGGTTCGCTGACGATGACCTCGCCGTCGCCGACGGCTACGGCCCCGCCGAAGCCCGTCCGCAGCGCGTTCGCGTCGTCGCCCGAACGGAAAGTCTGGGCCTGGACCGATCCCGCGACGAACAGGAGAAGGGTGAAAAGAGCAAAATCGGATCGCATCATAACGTTACCTCGAAGGGACTGTACGGGGTTCATCTTTCTCGATGAACCGGAAAGCGGATGGTGCTTTTCGACGGAGAAGGACCGAGAAAGGATGCACCGAAGGTACCCCAAACGCGGAAGGTGAAAAAAGGTGCCGAGGGTGAGCGGGGTCGGGTCGGGCGCACGGATCCGGAACGTCTCGACATGAAAAAAGCGGAGCCTGCCCGTAAGCATGACTCCGCTTTGAAAAAACCATCGTCGGTTCGGCCGCGATCAGTTCACCCCCATCGCCACGGGGACCGGAGTGAGCCAGCCGTGCGGGTCCTTTCCTTTGTGAACCACATCGAAGAAGGCTTCCTGAAGCGCCTTCGTGATCGGACCGCGCCGACCTTTGCCGACCGTGTACTTGTCCACCGAGCGGATGGGCGTGATCTCGGCGGCGGTGCCGGTGAAGAACAGCTCGTCGGCGATATACAGGGCTTCGCGCGGGATGACCTTCTCCTCGACCGAGTATCCCAGGTCGCGGGCGAGCGTGATGATCGCGTCGCGCGTGATGCCCGGCAGGATCGACAGGCCGACGGGGGCCGTGTAGAGCTTGCCGCCGACGACGACGAAGAGGTTCTCGCCGCTGCCCTCGGCTACGAAGCCGTCGGTGTTGAGCATGATGCCTTCGGTGAAGCCGGTGAGCACCGCGTCCATCTTCGCCAGCGCCGCGTTGACGTAATTGCCGCCGGCCTTGGCCAGGGCCGGGAACGTGTTCGGGGCCATGCGGCTCCACGACGACACCTTCACGTCGACGCCCTGTTCGAGGGCTTCCGGCCCCAGGTACGCACCCCATTCCCACACCGCGATCACCGTGTCGACCGAGTTGTGCAATGGGTTGACGCCCATCCGGCCCATTCCGCGAAAGACGACGGGACGAATGTAACAGGACTCCAGCCCGCTGTTGGCGATGGTCTCCATCGTGGCCGTCTCCAGTTCCTCCAGCGAGTACGGGATGTCCATGCGATAGATCTTTGCCGAGTTGACGAGCCGTTCCATGTGCTCGCGCAGGCGGAAAACGGCCGGCCCTTTCTCCTTGGTATTATAACAGCGAATACCCTCGAAAACGGACGTGCCGTAATGAATGACGTGCGATAAGACGTGCACCGTGGCTTCCTCGTAGGGGACGAGCTTGCCGTTAAACCAGATATCATGCTTCATGTGCGACCGGGGTTTGTGGAGGTGCTCCAGGTTCTGTTTCAAACAACGAACGTGCGTCCTCTTCCAACGAAGGAGCCCCCGAAATGTTCGGCGCGGTCGTCAAGATCCCTGGAAGCCGGAAGGGCTTTTTTTAGACGCTCTCCGGCGGCGACGGCGCGGCATGACGCCGTATTTCGCAATGGTCCACAGGATCTTGGCCGAGGCCTTGACGGTGCCGGAAACGGTGCCGGTGATCTTCGAGACGCCGACGCGTTTCCGGTACGACACCGGCGTCTCCGTCGTGCGCAAACCGGCCAGCACGGCCTTGATCTGCATCTCGATGGTCCATCCGAAGGTCTGATCTTCCATCTCGAGGGCGAGCAGGTCGGAGAAGCGGATGGCGCGGAACGGGCCGAGGTCGGTGAAGCGTGCGCCCCAGAGCAGCCGCATCAGAAAGCAGGCGAGGCGGTTGCCGAAGAGCGCCTGCGGAAGCATTGCGCCGGGCTCCCGCTCGCCGAGCATCCGCGAGCCGATGACGAAGTCGGCCTCGTCCCGGAGGATCGGCGCCACGAGGGCGGTCATCTCTTCGGGGTGGTCGCTGTAGTCGCCGTCGAGGAAGACGACCACGTCCGGGTTCTTCTCCCGCGCATAGGCGATGCCGCGCAGGCAGGCGTGCCCGTAGCCCCGGCGCGGCTCCCGGAGCACCGTCGCCCCCGCCGCGCGGGCGTTGGCCTCGGTCTCGTCCGTCGAGGCGTTGTTCACCACGACGACCTCTTCGACGAGCCCCGCGGGAATGTCGCCGACGACCCGACCGATGGAACGGGCCTCATTGAAGGCCGGGATGATGACCAGAATGCGCATCGGCGTTTCCATTCGCCTGTGTCTCTTCTCGTGAAACGTCAAAAAATCAATCGTTTGTATCCTCATGAGCCGGCCAGGCCGCCGCCGCTTTCGGCGCCTTCGCATCGGGCGCCTTCGCATCGGGCCTCTACCCCGTGGTGCGCCGGGTGAACCGGAGGTTACGGGTCTCAGAGCAAAAGCATCTGTTCGTCCCGGTGCCGCGCGGCGATCTTCTCCGCCTCGGCGGCCAGGCGCCGCCGCAAGGAGGCGGGCGCGAGCACCCGGACGTGCGCGCCCCATCCGAGCAGCCACGGCAGGACCTCCGCCTCGCGTCGCACCCGGAGCGTGACGAGCAGTCCGTCCGGGCGCTTCACGCGGTCTTCGACGAAGAAGCCCGGCGCGTGGCGCACCCACTTTGCCGCCGCTTCGTCGAAGAGCACCTCCACCACGATCTCGCGCGGCTCGTCCGTCGGCTCGGTCCCCGCCCGGTACGCCGCCGGGCGCTCGAACGTCTCGTCGAGCACGGTGAGGTCGGTCATGTGGGCAAGCCGGAAGGGGCGGACGCGCGCGCCCGCCCGGTCGAGGCCGATCAGATACCAGCCGTCGACGCGGTGAACGAGGCCGTATGGTTCGACGGTCTGCTCGGCGGCGGACGCGCCCTCGGTCCTCCGGAAGCGGACCACGCGCGAGGCGGCCAGGGCGCGCCGGAGCGTCTGAAGGGCCGCCTGCTCCGACGGGTCGTCGAACACGTTGACCGGCGCGAGGTGCATGCTTTCCTTGAGCGCCGCCGCCGTCTCCCGCAGATCCTCCGGCAAGACGGCCTCGATCTTCAGCCCGGCGGTGCGCGCCGCCGTTCGGTAGGGAACCTCGAAGTGCCGGGCCATGAAGTCGCTGCCGAGCAAGAGCAGCATCGCCTCGTCGCTCGTGAAGCGGAGCGGGGGGAGGAAGTAGCCTTCGTTCAGGCTGTAGCCTTTGCCCGGCACGGCCGTCAGCGGAACGCCCGCCGCTCCCAGCGCCTGCATGTCCCGGTAGATGGTGCGGGTGCTGACCTCGAAGAGGTCCGCCAGGTCGGCGGCCCGGCTCCAGCGCGAGGCCTTGAGTTCGAGCAGGATGGAGAGCAGACGGTCGGTACGATGCATGCGTTTCACCTTCACGGGACGCCGGGCGGAGGGGAACACGTAAACGAATTTATCCCCCTTGCGCAAGTCCCATCTCCACGAAAGCCGCGCGCACCCCTTCCTCGAACTTCTTCGCCCCGCCCTGCGAGGGGTGCCGCACGTAGGTGGCTTCCGCGCCGACGTTCGCGAGCGCGTATTCCGCCTTCCGCCCGATGGCGAGGATGCGCAGGGGCCGGAGCTGATCGAGCAGGCCCGCCAGGAGGTCGCCGAAGGCCGCCACCTCGCGGCGGGCCGGGGTGCGGATGGTCAGCGGCTCGCCGGGGCGGTGCGGGTGGAGCGGCACCGCGTTCCACGTGAAGAAGTGCGGGAAGTACGGCCCGAGCACGCGCCAGTAAATGCTCGCGCTGTATTCGCGGTGCGGCGTCTCGTTCAGGCTCGACTGCGCGCCGTCGAGGGGGAAGGCCGGGTCTACGAGTTGCGCCTCGCTCGTGAGCGGGACGCCCGAGAACCGGCAGCCCCACGGCCCCGGCGCCTCGGCCAGCAGAAAGACGGGCGGGCGCTCCGCATAGGCGGCCAGGTAGTTCCACAGGTTTGCCCGCCGCACCGTCACGGCGTCCGCGCGGTCCAGCCCGTCGCTGCGGTCCCGGTATGGATTGCACAGGTTCTCCCGCGAGGGCACGGGGAAAAGGTCACGTTCGAGGCGTTGCCAGACGGGTTCGAGCAGCATGGGTGTTGGAGCGTGGGGGAGGGAAGGGGGCGGAGGTGGACACGGCTCAGAGCTTCGCGCCGCAGTACTTGCAGTATTTCGCATCGAGGTCGTGCCCCTCGGCGCTGCACTGGGGACAGGCCTGCCGGGAAGTTCCGCGCCCCTCCGCCCGGGACAACTCCACGGTGACGATGCCCGTGGGCACCGCGATGATGCCGTAGCCGATGATCATCACCACGGCGGCCAGCGCCTGTCCGAGGCTCGTCTGCGGCGCAATGTCGCCATAGCCGACAGTCGTCATCGTCACGACGGCCCAGTAGACGCCTCGTGGAATGCTCGTAAAACCGTGCTCCGGCCCCTCGACAAAATACATGGTCGAGCCGAGGATGACCACCATCGTGAGCACGGCAAAGAGGAACACCGTGATCTTGCGCCGGCTGGCCCGGAGCGCTTCCATGAGCAGGTTCGCCGCCGAGAGATATTGCACCAGCTTCAGCACGCGAAACACCCGCAGGATGCGAAGCAGCCGAAGCACGAGCAGGTATTGCGCCCCGGGCACGAGCACGCTCACGTACGTCGGGATGATGGCCAGCAGGTCGATGATGCCGAAGAAGCTGGCGGCATAGCGGAGCGGGCGTCCCACGCACGTCAGCCGCATCAGGTACTCGACGGTGAAAAGGATGGTGAAGGCCCATTCCAGCCCATAAAGCAGCGGCCCGTACACGGTGCGGATCGAGGCCACACTCTCGAGCATCACCGAGGCCACGCTGGCGAGAATGGCGAGGATCAGGAGGACGTCGAAGGCGCGGCCGGCGGGGGTGTCGGCCTCGTAGATGATCTCGTGGCACCTGTGTCGCCAGCCGGTCAACACGGGTGGATCGATCCTTTTCATGGCATTCCGAGGGAACCCGGTGGGTAGTGGAAGCGCGTGCGGGCTGCGCGGCCGATCAGGAAGAGCGCCCGGCGTCCGCTTCCACGAGCGACTTCCCGAAGGCTTTGAGCGTGAGCACGGCGTGCGGCGCGGACCGCACCACGCGCTCGGTGACGCTGCCGAGGAGGAACCGCCGGTCGTTTCCGACGCCGTGCGTGCTCATCACGATCAGGTCCGCCTCCACCTCCTCGGCGCATTCCAGAATCTCGTGGGCCGGGTGCCCTTTCCGCACGTAAAATGCGACGGGCGTCTCGGGGCCGGGCGTCTCCTCGTAGAGCTGCCGCAACGCCGCCTCGGCCTGCTCGACGACCTCCGGCGGCATCTTCAGCGCCATGAACGTGGGGATGCCCGTGTCGTTGAAGACGGGCACGATGCGCTCTTCGGCCACGAAGACGAGCGCGAGCGAGGCGTCGTAGAGGCCGGCAAGGGCGCGCGCGTGCCGCAGCGCGGCGGCGGCGTGCTCCGAAAAGTCGATGGGCGCGAGGATGCGGCGAATGGGACGCGGAGCCGGGTCTTCGTCTTTCGTGCGCAGCGTCATCACGGGGCAGTCGGCGTGCCGGAGCACCTCGCCCGTGACGCCGCCGAGCGTCGGGTGAAGCAGGCTGCGCCGCCCGTGCGTGCTCATCACGATCAGGTCCACGTCGTGCTCTTCGGCATAGCGCAGCACCTCGCGGGCCGTGTCGCGCCCTTCGACCTGCACCTGGCGCAGGGGAACGTCCCGGCTCTGCTGCGCCGCCTTGTGCGCGTGCTCGGCGATCTCCCGGCGGAGCGCCTCGGCGGCTCCCATGTCCTCCATCACGCGGTTGAACCAGGCCTGCAACGGCTCGCTCCCCGCCATGCCGACCACGTGCAACGTGTGCACCTCGGCCCCGCATCTCCGGGCCAGGTCAAGCCCCTGCTCGACGGCGGCCTCGGCGCTTGGTGAAAAGTCTGTTGGGATAAGAATATGACGGATCTTAAGCATCGCAATGACTCTATTAGTGAACGTTCAATGAGTGAAACCGAATGCGGGAGGCTCCCGATGCGCGCAAAGTACGATACCGCGCCTTCGGGATCACCCGTCAATGGTTTTATGAAAGCATTCCTCGTGATGTGCCACCGCTCTTCCGACAGGCTTCACGCTTCGACCAACCGCCCGCGGCAGCATACCTTCCTGTGCTGTATCTTCCGGCGGCGCAGTGTCCGGCCTCCCGTCTAACCCCGAATCTGCATGGACATGGAAACGGCAAAACTCATCCTCCACGGTCAAGAACACGAATTTCCCGTCACGGTGGGCACCGAGGGCGAGGAAGGCATCGACATCCGCAAGCTGCGCGCCACTACCGGCGCCGTCACGCTCGACCCCGGCTTCGGCAATACCGGCTCGTGCGAGAGCGGCATCACCTTCATCAACGGCGAAAAGGGCATCCTTCGCTACCGGGGCTACAGCATCGAAGAGCTGACCGAGAAGTCGTCTTTCCTGGAGGTGGCCCACCTGCTCATCCAGGGCGAGTTGCCCACCCGGGAGCAACTGGACCACTTCCGCCACCGGCTGACGTATCACAGCCTGCTCCACGAGGACATGAAAAAGTTCTTCGAGGGCTTCCCCCCGAGCGCCCACCCGATGAGCGTCCTCTCGACCATCGTCGCCTCGCTCTCGGCTTATTATCCGGAGAACGATGACCCGACGGACATCGACCTGAACATCGTGCGGCTGCTGGCGAAGATCAAGACCATCGCCGCCTTCGCATACAAAAAATCCATCGGGCAGCCGTACGTCTATCCCCGCAACAACCTCACCTATACGGGCGATTTCCTCCACATGATGTTCGCCGTGCCTTCGGAGGACTACGAGATCGACCCGCTCGTCGAGGAGACGCTGGACAAGCTGCTCATCCTCCACGCCGATCACGAGCAAAACTGTTCGACCTCTACGGTGCGTATGGTCGGCAGCAGCGGGGCGAGCCTCTTCGCGGCGATCTCGGCGGGCGTGAGCGCCCTCTCCGGACCGCTCCACGGCGGCGCCAACCAGGCCGTGATCAATATGCTCGAAAGGATCCGCGCCGACGGAGGCAACTATCGGAAATACCTCAACATGGCGAAGGACCGCTCTTCGGGCTTCCGCCTGATGGGCTTCGGGCACCGCGTCTACAAAAACTTCGACCCGCGCGCCCGCGTGATCAAGGCCTCCGCGGATCAGGTGCTGGCTCGCCTCGGCGTGGACGACCCCCTGCTCGACATCGCCAAGGAACTCGAACGCGCCGCCCTCGAAGACGAGTACTTCGTCTCTCGAAAGCTCTACCCGAACGTGGACTTTTACAGCGGCATCCTCTACCGCGCCATGGGCATCCCCACGAACATGTTCACCGTGATGTTTGCCATGGGTCGCCTGCCCGGCTGGATCGCGCAGTGGAAGGAGATGCACAACGATCCGAACACGCGCATCTATCGCCCCCGACAGATTTATGTGGGCGCGCGCGCCCGGCCGTACGTGCCCATCGACCAGCGCAGTTGAGGCGCGGACGACCGGTCCGCCGGGGAGCGCTTGCGTCGTTCTTTACACAATTTTTCAGGGGCGCCCTTTACCTTCCAACCTTTTTTCGGCAACTTTGACGTTGCGGGCCGTGGGGCGCCCACCCTGCCCTCTAAAGATTACGTCCCCGCTCCCGTGCGGCGCGCCGGCTTTCCTTCGCCCTTCACCTCCGGCGTTGCGGCTTTCACAAGAAGTACTGTTCTCATTCGTGCGGCGTTCGCGTACCCGACACCACCCGGGCGATGCAGGGCATCCTCGTCGGGCAGTCACCAGAGGTGCAGTCTGTTTTTTTATCAACCCCCTGTGATCTCAAAACCTTTGAGGATTTTGACATGAAACGACGTGTACTACCTGGATTTGCCATCGCTTTTTTCCTGCTCTTGCTCACGGGCGGAGATGCGCTCGCGCAATCGACCCTGCGCATGAGCGAAACCGTGTTCATCCGTCCCCGCGTGGGCCTCTCGGCCTATCTGGGGGACAACGAGAAGACGCCGTTCAACTTCGACGGCGACCTCTTCGACGGCGGCTTTCCGTACAACCTCGGCCTCGAGGTCGGCTACCAGTTCAACCCCCGCTACAGCCTCGGCCTCGGCTTTCAGTTCGGCGACTATCGGGGCGTCACCGAGTTTGTCGACGGACGGGACTTCACCGGCGACCCGAACACGCGGAGCACGGTGCAACTCCTCGCGCGGTATTTGCTGAGCGAAGGCAAGGTCGCGCCGTATCTCCATGCCGGCGCGCAGGTCAGTTTCGGCAAGACGCTCGTCTGGAACCCGGCTACGCCCAACGGGCCGTTTCGGGAGGAAAGCAAGACCTCTTTCGGCCCCCTCTTCGGCGCCGGTCTCGACGTCATGCTGAGCCGGCAGGTGTCGTTCTTCGTCGAGACGACGGCCAACGTCACCTTCCCCGATGACGCCGTCGACGGACGCGATGACAACGGCTTCGGCGGCTTCGATTTCCTGATCAACACCATCGGAGCCGGGCTGAAATTCAACCTCAAGAGCCCCTTCGTGCCGGCGGTGGTGGGCACGGTCGACTGCCCGACGGGCGAGCTCGTGACGGGGCAGAGCGCCACGTTCTCGGCCACGGTCAACGCCGACGCCACGCAGCCGGTGTCCGTCACGTGGGACTTCGGTGACGGCGCGACGGCCTCGGGCCTGACGGCCACGCACGTCTACGAGCAAGCCGGCACGTTCACCGCCACCGTCGCCGCCGACAACGGGCGCGGCGCCAGCACGGCCACGTGCCGCGTGACCGTCGTCCCCGCCTGCACCGCCGCCGAGATCGTGACGATGACCGCCTCGACGATGAACCCGGACACGCACACCGCCGTCCGTTTCAACGCCAGCGTGCAGGGCTCTGCGCCGATCACGTATCGCTGGGACTTCGGCGACGGGACGACCGCCACCGAGGCCAACCCCTCGCACACGTTCGCCCGCCCCGGCACGTACACCGTCACGCTCGAAGCGACGAACTGCGGCGGCACGGTCCGCCGCACGATGACCATCACCGTGTCGCCGTGGGAGAACCCGATCTGCGCCGTGGCCGAGATGAACTCGGTCTTCTTCGACCGCAACTCGAGCACGCTCACCGAGGAGGCGCGCATGCAGCTTCAGGAGAACCTCGAGATCCTGCGGGAGTGCCCGAACCTGACCGCGCGCATCGAGGGCTTCGCCGCCCCCGGCGAACGACGCACCCAGGGCCTCTCCGAAGACCGCGCACGCGCCGTCGAACAGTTCTACGTGGACAACGGCGTCAGCGCCGGCCGCCTGACCGCCCTGGGCATGGGCCGCGTCTCGGGGGTGACCTCGAAGAAGGAGGGCACGAGCCAGTACCGCCGCGCCGACACCATCCCGGTGCGCAACTGATCCTGCGCCCCTGTTCATAAGGGCTTTGGAAAGAAGCGGGGCCGTCTTCGGGCGGTCCCGCTTCTTTTTTGAAGACACGCCGAACTGTGCCGGGTCGGCCGCGCGCGCATGAACCCGACGCCCGGTCCGGCGTCACACGGTCACTGCGTTCGCCTTCGTCCCGTCATGGACGCGAGCCCATGAACGCAGACGACGCCCCCCGACGCCCGCGCGCGTCTTCATGAACCCGACCTCGATGACTCCGCCTTTACGCCTGGCCCTCCAGAAATCGGGCCGCCTCAGTGAGGCCTCCGTGCGCCTGATCGAAGCGTGCGGCATCCGTTTCAGCCGCGCCAACCACCGGCTCCGCGCCCTGACGGACAACTTCCCGCTCGAGCTCCTCTACCTCCGCGACGACGACATCCCCGGCTATGTGGCCGACGGCGTGGCCGACGCGGGCATCGTCGGCGAGAACGTCGTCGCCGAGAAGCGGAAGCCCGTCGCCACGCTCGAACGGCTCGGCTTCGCCCGCTGCCGCCTCTCCATCGCCCTCCCCAGATCCGACGCCTATGAGGGTCTCGACGACCTCCACGGACGCCACATCGCCACCTCGTATCCGAACCTCCTCTCGGACTTCCTCGCCGAACACGACATCGAGGCGAGCATCCATGAGATCAGCGGCTCCGTCGAGATCGCCCCGAGCATCGGCCTGGCCGACGCCGTGTGCGACCTCGTCAGCTCCGGCAGCACGCTCCTGAGCAACGGCCTCAAAGAGGTGGAGACGATCTTCCATTCCGAAGCCCTCCTCATCGCCCACCCCGACCTCGACCCCGGCCGGACCGCCATCCTCGACGCGCTCCGCTTCCGCATCCGGTCCGTCCTTCAGGCGCAGAACTTCAAATACATCCTCCTCAATGCGCCCAACGACGCCCTCGACCGGGTGACGGAGATCCTGCCGGGCATGAAAAGCCCGACCGTCATGCCGCTGGCCGAGGAAGGATGGAGCTCGGTCCATTCGGTCGTCAATGAGAACGATTTCTGGGAGGTCATCGAGAACCTCCGGGCCGCCGGGGCGCAGGGCATCCTCGTGGTGCCCATCGAAAAGATGATCCTGTGACCCGTGGCCCTTCGCAGCGTGTGAGGAGGCTCCCGTTCTTCGCGCCACGCCCTTCGAACCCCGTCCCATGATGGAAAAAATCCTCTATCCCGAACGGTCCCGGTGGCCGGAGTTGACCCGGCGGCCGGCCTTCTCTTTCGAGACGCTCGAAGCGCAGGTCGCGCCGGTGCTCGCCGACGTCCGCGCGCGGGGCGAAGCGGCGGTGCGCGAATACACCCGCCGCTTCGACGGCGTCGAGCTCGACGACCCGGCGGCGTCGCCCGAGGCGCTGGCG
>NZ_JBWOPL010000002.1:0-13125 GCF_056451265.1 Rhodocaloribacter sp.
ACGAGGCCGCATGGGATGGGCGCGACGCCGCCGGACGGCCCGCCGCCGCCGGGGTCTACTTCGTCGAACTGCGCGCCGGGCCGCGGGTGCGCACATCCGCCGTCCTGCTCGTTCGATGATCCCTTCGCTCACCCCGCTTATCCTCGCTCACCCCGCTTATCCTCGCACACCCCATGAGGCGACGTCCTCCCTTCTTCCGCTCCGCCGCTCGCGGCCTCACCGCCGTCCTGCTGGCGAGCCTGCTCACCGGAGCGCTCCGGCACACGCTCGCCCCTCCGAAGTTCTGGCTCATCCCCTATACCATCCGTCCCGTCACCCTCGGGTCCATGGACTGGGGCGACTACGACGGCGACGGCGACCTCGACCTGCTCCTGACCGGGCGCGCCGCTTTCAGCAACGGCGCGAGCACGTTTTTTCAGGCCATCACCCGCGTCTATCGCACCGACGACTCCACGTTCAACGTCTCCGTCGGTGAACAGGCGATCCCCGTCAAGGTGAAGGTCTTTCACGACCTCAACCTGAACACGACGCTCGTGCCGCCCGTGCGGCAGAGCTCCGCCAAATGGGGCGACTATGACGGCGACGGCGACCTCGACATGCTCCTGACCGGCATCACCGAAACCGTCACCGTCTCCGGGCGCATCGAGATCCCCATCGCGCGTGTGTACGTCAATCAGAACAACTTCTTCTCCGACGCTTCCGTCGATCTTCCGACGGGCGCCTACGACGGTGAGGCCGCCTGGGGGGACTTCGACGGCGACGGCGACCTCGACGTGGCCGTCACCGGGGCGACGCGCCTCGAGCCGCCCGTCACGCCGGAGACCCACGTCTACCGCAACGACGACGGCGCGTTCACCGACACCGGCGCGCAGCTGCCCGGCCTTCGCTTCAGCGCCCTTGCCTGGGGCGACCTCGACGGCGACGGCGACCTCGACCTCGCGCTCTCGGGTTCGGAAGAGAACGGCCGGTTCGTCACGGACGTCTTTCGCAACGACGGCGGCGTCTTCACGGCTCTGAACGCCGGGTTGCCCGCTCTGGCCTTCGGCGCGCTCGCCTGGGGCGACTACGACAACGACGGCGACGACGACCTCCTCCTCACCGGCGGCGCGCTCGACCCCGCCCTCCTCCGCGGCGTCACCCGCCTCTTTCGCAACGACGGCGGCACGCTCTCCGACACCGGCTTCGACTTCGGCGGATGGCTGGCCGGAAAGGTCCGATGGGGCGACTATGACGACGACGGGGACCTCGACGTCGTCCTCATCGGCAAACGGAAGATCCTTGGCGACACCGCGCTCCGCCTCTATGAAAACGTGGACGGCCGTTTCGAGGAGGCGCAGGCCCTGAGCGGCTTCAGCGGTCTCACCTTCGGCGACGCGTCCATCGTCGACTACAACGGCGACGGCGACGCGGACATCATCGTCACGGGTCGGCAAAGCACCGAGGAAGACCTGACGTTCCGCTTTTTCATGAACCGTCTCGTCCCCGAATGCACCGATCCGGACTGGCTTCCGGAGGGCGAGCCGCTCACGTGTCTCTAAGGGCCGGCGGCGCGCGTCGTCATCGGGCTCCCCCACACGTCCCAGACACCCACACCGTTCTCGCGGAGCAAGCGCCGGAGCTTGATAGGCCTATCGTTTGCCGGGGAACGCATAGCCGAGCGCCTGGATGGTCGGCTCCGGGAGCGTCCATTCGGTGGTGTACTGGTTCACCGAGCCGAGGAAGCCGAACCCGTTTTCGACGTTTGAGAACACGCCGGGCTGGATGAGCAGTTCGGGATCGAAAACGCCGCCGGGAGGCCGCCACTTTTCGTCCGTCATCGTCAGGCGCATGCCCACGCCGAGGAACACGAGCGGCTCGCCGATCTGCCGGGCGACGTCCGCGCGATCTTTTCGGAGCTGTACGTCCACGGTCCAGCCGTCTTCCCGGAGTCTGCCGAAGCGGTCCTCGCCATAGGTCACCACCACCTCGCGGAACGGGTTGCTCGGGGGGAAGGCGGCGAAGCGGTACCACACCTCGACGCGAAACGGGGGGGCGTCCACGTTTTCCCAGCGCACGGTTTGTATGAGGTTGGCGGGTCCTTCCACCGGCTCCCCGACGAAGGCATGCTCGGCGCGCGGGACGGTCGTTTCGGCCGCCGCCGTCGCGCCGTCGGAGCGCTGGACCTCGAAGCGGTACGTCCATCCGGGGAAGACGTGGAGCGGGGCATAGAAGACGTGGCCGAGGCTGCCGTCGTCGAAGTGGATGAGCGAGTCGCGCCAGACGACGGCGTTCCCGTCTTCGCGCGCCGTCGTGGTGACGCGCGCATCGAGCACGTCCTCCTGTTCGGTCACGAGGCGTCGCCGCAAGGGGATCACGCGCACGAACTGGGTGTCGGCGGCAGTGTCGAGAAAGCCGAAGATCGTGAAGAAGCGATCCTCCTCGATGAACGGATCGACGGTGTCGTCGCACGCCGAGGCGAACAGCCCGGCGGCGACGACGAGCCCGAGCATCACCGCCGGCGAGAAGATTCGGATGGGCGCGAGGTGTTTCATCTGACTTCGAGCTTGAGGCCGAAGGACGGGATCAGCGGGAGCTGGTCGATCCGCCGCAGGGTGAACAGGTCGAAATAGAACAGGTTGCGGCGGTCATAGGCGTTGATCACGCCGACCTGTGCGGTGAGGAAGACGCGCGGTTGCAGGCGGAACGCACGGTCGAGCGAGACATCGAGCCGGTGGTAGGCGGGCAGGCGGCCGGTGTAGGGGCGTTGATAGAGCACGCGCTCGTCGCCCGGCGCTTCGGTCACCTGCACGAGCGTGTCGAGGAGCACGAAGCGGTCGAAGCCGATGGACTGGTTGAACGGCAGCCCGGAGCCGAACTGCCACCGCACGTTCAGGTTGAAGCCCGCGTGCGAGACGCCCGCCATCACGTTGACCTGATGCCGCCGGTCGTGCGGCGGCGGATACGTGATGGCGGCGTCGCCCGTGAGCAGTTCGAGGGATGGGATCTCGGCTTCGTAATCGACCTGCGAGAAGCCATAGCTTGCCACGCCGAAGAAGGGTCCGCCCCGCACCTCCAGCCGCACGTCGCCGCCGATGGCCGTGCCGTCGGCCTGCTGAAGGTTCGTCGTGAAGCGCGGGAAGGCCGTCCACTCCGGCACCACGAGGTTCGAGAGCGTCTTGTAAAACCCTTCGATCGAGACGTTCATCCCCCGCGCGGGGTTGACGTGCCATCCGGCGATGAAATGCCAGGCTTCGGGCACCTGACCGAGCGGCGCGGTGGCCCACACGGTGAACACGTCGCCCGCGTCACGGCGGTCGGTCAGGCCCGTCACCTCCTGGTGATAGAGCCCCGCCGCCCCGCTGAAACGATGCCGCCCCACGTTCCACACCACCCGCAGGCGCGGCTCGACGAAGTTCTGGCTCTTGCTCGGGAAGGAATGGATGCGCACCCCCGGCTGCACGCGCAGGTTGCCCGAGATTCGCACCTCCGGCTCGATGTAAAACCCCGCCTCCGTGACCGACTCGTCCCGCGTGCTCAGGTTCTGAAACTGCCCCCCGAGGTCGCTGCCGAGGGTGAGCGCGCTGAGGAAGAGCCCCCAGTTCACGTCCGTATTGCCCAGGTAATGCGTGATGTTCGTCGAGAAATTGAAGCGGTCCACCGAGGTCGAGCGAAACGGGCGGTCCGACGGGCCGAAGTCGTTGCTCAGGCTCGAAATCGAGGTCAGAAACTCGGCGAAGATGGGCAGGTTGGCCGGGAGGAAGAGGAGCCGCGCGCCGAGGACGTCGTTCGCCCACGTCACGACGTCCTCGGCGGGCGTGTCCGCGGCGGCGGCCATCAACGGATCGACGCCGAGCCGCCCTTCATCGTCGGTGTGGAGGCCGGTGATCGAGAGCTGTGCGCCCGTGCCCAGGTTCGCGTGGATCTTTCCGAAGAAATCGCCGAAGGAGAAGGGGAGGGGGTCGTCGACGAGCCGGGCCGCGCCCTGCTCGATGACCGACTGCCGGGCCGAAAGCAGCACGGAGACGCTTCCCGGCACGAGGGGGCCTTCGAGCAGGGCGCTGCTCACGAACGGCGCCGCAGACACCTCGCCCGCCCACCGTTGCTTGTTGCCCGTCCGCGCCGACACGTCGATCACGGACGAGAGCCGCCCGCCGTACCGTCCGCCATAGCCGCCCGCGTACACGTCCGCCGAGTTGATGATGCCCGAGGGGAACGAGGAGAAGAAGCCCAGCACGTGAAACGGCTGGTAGACGAGCATGCCGTCGAGCAGGACGAGGTTTTGGGTCGGCTCGCCGCCCCGGATGAAGAGTTGTCCGCCCTGATCTCCCTGCGAGACGATGCCGGGCATCGCCGTGAGGTAGTTCACGAGGTCGGCGGAGACGTCGGGGGCCGGCACCAGGTCGATGTCGACGGGGCGGACCGTCTGCAGTCCCGCCGACACGTTCGCCGCTCCGGCCGTCTCCCGCGCCGACTCGACGACCACCTCGCCCAGTTTCGCCTCCGCCTCGACGAGCGCGAGGTTCAAGGTCCGGATCTCTCCCGCTTCGAGCGTGACGGTCTCTTCGTAGGCGTCGAAGCCGATGAACGTGGCGCGGAGGCGGTACGCGCCGGGCGGCACGCGTGAGACGGCATAGAAGCCGTCGTTGTCGGCAGC
This sequence comes from Rhodocaloribacter sp., assembly GCF_056451265.1. NCBI lineage: Bacteria > Pseudomonadati > Rhodothermota > Rhodothermia > Rhodothermales > Rhodothermaceae > Rhodocaloribacter > Rhodocaloribacter sp. The sequence goes on from NZ_JBWOPL010000002.1 coordinate 4,634, forward strand.
CGTGCCGAAGAGGCGCCCTTCCTCGTCCCTCAGCGCCACGTTGACGCCGGGCAACGGCTGCCCGTCCGAGGCCGAGGTGACGAAGCCGCGAAGCGTGGCCGTCTGCGCCCGGGCCGTTCCCCCGAGCGCGAGCCAGATCATCAGCCCCGTCAGGGCAGCCCCCAATCGTATCGCGTGGCGCATATCGTCCCCAGAAGATGAAAGAGGCCTTCCCGAAGGCCGCCTCAAAAGCCGAGGGGATGTTACGGAGCCGGGGCGAGGGATGAAAGGACAAATGAGGCAATTATTCGGCCCTGTGCGGGGCCGCCCTTCGGTCGCGGTCAGAGGCGCCTGCGGGGCGTCCGCGGGCTTCGCATACACCCGCCGTCAAGGGCTTGCCTGTCGGCTCATCGAAAGATCGGTTTCATGAACAGGATGCGGCTCTCGTGTCCGGCGGCGTCGACGGACTGAAGCCCGAAGAAGTTGTCGTCCTTCGAGACGCCTTTGAGCGTGTACTCGGTCACGTTGCCCACGAAGATCTTTTTCTCCCACACCGGTGAGGTGGTGTCGCGCACGAGCACGTAATAGCCTGCCACGCGGTCTGCGCCCGCCGCCGGGGGTTCCCACACGAGGCGCGTATCGACCGAGAGGCCGCGCGCCCAGAGGCCGGCCTTTTCCGGCGGCGGCGGCGCGAGCGCCAGGTTCACCAGTCCCGCCAGGTTGACCCGCGCCACGTTGGCGATGTAGGCGAAGTCCACGGCGTCCGGCACGTCGCCATAGGCGATGCCGTCTTCGGTGCGCACGTCCTGATGCTGCCGCGTGAACGCTTCGTTCGGCTCGGTCATGCGGACGGCGGCGAACCCGTGCTCGCTGAACGGGATGTGGTCGCCGCCCCGAAGGAAGCGGTCGCGGCGATAGATGAGCTTGACGTGCATCAGCGGCGCATACCGCTCGCCGACTTCCTTGAGGTACCGCGCAAGTTGCCGGGCGGGGCTGTCGTTCTCGCCCCCGACGGCGCGGCGGAGGCCGGCGTCGCGCTCGGTCTCGGTCACCGGCGCCCCCTCGGAGAAGAGCCGGATGGTGCGGTTGTCCTTCGTGCCGTTGTCGCCGAGGGTGTTCCCGACGATGTCGAGCGTGATCATGCCGGCCACGTTCCAGCCGAGCGAGTCGGCCTTCTCGGCGAAGTGGCGGGCGCCGATGAGGCCCTGCTCCTCGCCCGGGACGGTCATCAGGATGAGGGTGGCGGGGAAGGAGGACCCGGCGAGCACGCGGGCGATCTCCAGGACGGCGGCCGTGCCGCTGGCGTCGTCGCTCGCGCCGGGCGCGTAGGCGGTCGCATTGCCGATGTCGGACACGCGGCTGTCGTAGTGCCCGCTAATGATGAAGACGCGGTCGTCGTTCGGATCCGTGCCGGGCAGCCGGGCCACTACGTTTTTCATCACCACGTCACGGTCGATGCGGCGGCCGTCGGCCCGGTACAGAAATTCGTCGAAGGCGACCTCCATGCGCCCGCCTCCGGTTTCGGCATAGCGTTCGAGCGTGCGACGGATCCATCGCCGGGCCGCGCCGATGCCCTCGGTGTCCGAAGTGGTATCCGAGAGCGTATGCCGCGTGCCGAAAGCGGCCAGCCGCCGCACACTCGCCTCGATCGAGTCGGCGCTGACGGCCTCGACCAGCCCCGCGACGTACGGATCGGGATGAAGGATGACTTGAGCAAAGGAAGCCTCCGCCAGAAAGGCGAAAAGCGCGAGGACGTACAAACGTTTCATGAGGGATGGGTACGGATCGTGGAAGAAACACGCGTCAAACTACGGACGCGGGGGCGGGATGTCGAGGGAAAAGCGCCGATGTGCGGTCTGTGCGCGGCTTTACCCTGCGACGTTCGGCGTGTATCGGCGCGGCGCATCGATCACCTGAAGGAGGACGGCTCCGAGGATGATGAGGCCGCCGGCGGCCAGTTCGAGCAGGGTGGGGACGGTTCCGATGGTGAGCCAGGCCAGCGTCAGCGCCGCCAGCGGCACGAGGTTGCCGTAGAGCACCACGCGTGTGGGACCGAGCGAGCGGAGGGCGCGCACCTTCACCCATTGCCCCACGCCGACTCCGATGCCGCCGCCGAGCACGATGGCAACCCAGGTCCACGCGCTGAGCGAGAACCACGTTTGTTCGGCGAGCGAGGGGGAGGCCACGAGCAGATAGAGCGCCCCGCCGATGATCGTGCGCGCCGTCACCATGGGGGTCGGGCCATAGCGGGCGGCCAGCGGCTTGATGAGGTGCAGTTCACCGGCGGCCAGCAGGATGGCGAAAAAAAGCATGAGGTCGCCGAGCCAGTAGCCGCGGGCGGGGTCGAGGCCGTCGAGCGCCAGCCCGAGCGTGCCCAGGCCCGCCAGCGCCAGCCCCACACGCCCCACACGCCCGATGCGCTCCGTGTTCAGAAAATAGCCCATCCCGGCGCTCATCACCGGGCCGAGGGCCAGCCACAGCGACGCCCGCGCGCCGTGTGTGAGCCCCAGCCCTTCGATGCCGAGCCACGGCGCGAGCGTCGCCCCCAGCACGGAGATCCAGAGCAGGCGCGGCCAGTCCCGGCGATCGAGCTTCGGGAAAAGTTGCAAGCGGCAGCCGTCGTTGCGGGCGTGAAGCATCCGCTGCGCGTACAGAATGGCCAGCATGGCCATGCCGCCCACCAGAAAACGCGACACGCTGAACGAGATCGGAGCCATCTCCCGGAGCGCCACCTCAGCCAGCACGAAGTTGCCCCCCCAGATGAAGACGAAAAGCAGAAGCACGCCGTGGTGCGAATAGTCCGTCTCCGGTGAAGCCGCCGCCACCGCCCCCGGCTCGCTCGCGCCCGCCTCGTCGGCGCTCACCTCCCTGACGTGCTGAGACATACCGGGCCCGGACTTATCGACAAGAATAGAGAAAAGGATGAATCGCCATCATTTCCGAAAAACCGGCGCGTTCTTGAACCACTCAAGGAGAGGGGATGATACGGTTTTCCCGCGATTGGCGTGGCATTCGTGCGGAGAAAAAGTGGCCGGCGGCGCGCCCTGCGTGATCCTGCCTCCCCTGCCGCCCCGACATGCACACCTCCCCACACATCGCTTCCCGCACGGCGCTTCGTTCCTCTCACGCGCTTCCCGACCTCAGGTTGCACGAACGCCGCACCGCTTCCGTGAACCCTTCCTTCCGCACGGCGTTTTCAGACGCCCCCTGGTCTCATGCCGCCTCATCACGCCTATGCCCCTTTCGCCCGGAACGCCCGCCCCCGACTTCACGCTCCCCTCCACGAGCGGCCGCGACTTCACCCTCAGCCGTGACGCCGCCGGACAGATGTGCATCCTCTACTTCTACCCGAAGGACTTTACCCCCGGATGCACCCGCGAAGCCTGCGCCTTCCGTGATGAGTTCGCCTTCTTTCGCAAGGCTTCCGTGCCTGTTTACGGCATCAGCCGCGACGATCTGGAAACGCATCGGCGCTTCAAAGCCGAACATCATCTTCCCTTCGACCTCCTCGCCGACATGGACGGCCGCGTGTGCGAGAGCTACGACGCCCTCCTTCCTCTGATTCGCATCCCCAGACGCGTCACCTATCTGCTCGACGCCGAACACCGCATCGCCGCCGTCTATGAGGACCTTTTCGGCGCAGGAGAACACATCGACGCGATGATTGCTCACCTCAAGGCGCGCCCCTGAAGACCACGTCGGATCTCCTCCCGCCGCCCGCACGGAAGCTTCGGAAGGCCTTTACTCTCACGGGAAAATCTTTTATCCTGTTACGGGATCGTTACATCTTGCGCCATCGTGAGCGAACATCCGAGGAGGCTTTCCGGGTGCGCCCTTCCCGAAAGCGTTCGTGAAGTTTCGGTGAAGCACGAAAGAGTTCGTAATGTCCTGTGCGTGTGGTCAACGTAAGAAATGTGCTTGGGCAGGTTGCAGGATTTTGCGGGACCGGGCCTCATGACCACCCCGAGACCGGGCTTCGCGAGCATCTCTTTTCGGAATACATCTTCACACCTTACTTTCCATCAACCTCAGGAGGAATCCTATGAAGAAGCTTTTTCCCATGTTCATCGTGGCTCTTTTCGCCATTGCCGCCACGATGGAAACGGCCCCCAAGATCACCGTTGAGGGCACGCTGGTAGACACGAAGTGCTACGGCATGGCCTCCGCCATGGGTAAGCCGGAGATGGCTATCGGCAACGACCACATGGTCATGAAAAACGGCAAGATGATGAAAGTGCCGAATTGCGGCACCGCCTGCGCGAGCATGGGCATCCCGACCGGCGTCGTGACCGAAGACGGCAAGACGTACATCATCATCACCTCGGCGACGGCGCTGAAGGACCACGTCTCGCAGCAGGTGCGCGTGACGGGTGAGAAAGCCTTCGAGGGCGGCATCCTCGCCGGCAAGGTCGAGGTCAAAGAAAACGGCAAGTGGAAAGACGTCACGCCGGGTGCGATGATGTAACCGCAAGCCCATTGATTGCACGAAAAGGGGTGACCGTTTCGGACACCCCTTTTTTTGTATCTTCTCCGAAGAAGCAGCCTCCAACCTGTCATGCTCCGCGCAAACCCTTCGGAGCGCACTCCCCGGCCCTTTATTTCACGATCATGAAAACGTATTTCCTCTTTTCCTTCCTCGTCGTTCTGCTTTACGCCGCGTCCGCCTGCTCGTCCGAAGACGCACCGGAGGCGACTGCGGAAAAGACGTACACTCCGGGAGACTCGCTGGAGGTGGTCGGCACGCTGGTGGACACCAACTGTTTCTCGCGTGACAGGGCAAACATCGGGGTCGATCATCCGCATCCGGTGCCGGAAGGCCAGATGGGACCCGCCTGCGCCCGCTTCTGCGCGCGGCAGGGCTTTCCCGTGGCCGTGCTCACCGGCGGCGACCCGGACGGCAAGGTGTGGATCCTGCTCACCAACGGGCAGGTGCTTGCCGACTATATGGCCGGGACCGTGCGCGCCCGCGGCCTCGTTCGATCGGACGGCATCCTGATCCCTGAACGCATCGAACTCAAAACCGACGACGGCTGGACGTTCATTCTCTAAACCGGCCCGCGTACCCCATCAACCTGCTCCCCGGCCCGGAAGACACGGCTTCTTTCCGGAGCCGCACGTAATCAACCTGCTCCCCGGGCCGCTCCCCGGCTCGGAAGACACGGCTTCTTTCCGGAGCCGCACGTAATCAACCTGCTCCCCGGGCCGTTCCCCGGCCCGGAAGACACGGCTTCTTTCCGGAGCTTCCTCTGTACGGCCCGGCGAAACGTGAGGTGTTTCGCTTCCGGACGCCGGGTGCAATGCCCTTTCGTCACCCAACTCCCAATGCGCCATGGCGACGCTCGAACAACCGATCGCGCTTGCCCCGGCCATGCCTCGCACAGGCAAGCGGGACCTCTGGCTGGTAAGCCCCTTCTACGACCTCACCTTCATCATCTTCTCCGCCGTGTTGCTGGTTTTCCCTCACATCAGCCACGCGATGGTCCAGAGCAACATTTTCGTCGATCTCATCGTGACGATGCTCATCGGAGGGCCGCACCTGTTTGCGACGTACACGATGACGCTCATGGAGCCGGACTTCCGAAAGCGGTATCCGGTGTACGCCCGGGGCGCTTTGCTCTTGCCGGTCATCATCGTGACGCTGGCCGTGGTGAACCTGACCCTGCTGGTGACGGTCTTTTTCTTCTGGGCCTCGGTTCACGTCATACACCAGGCAGCCTACGTGGCGGACGCCTATCGGATGAAGGATCCGCGCGGCTGGCGGTGGTCCTCCCGTGTGATCGACTACGGCCTGCTCTTTACCTCCATCTATCCCATCGCCACCGGCAAGCTCATCCATAGCCGGTTTCAGACCGGCGGGCGCACCTTGCTCTTCCCGGACTTCCTGCGCATGGATTGGCTGCCTGCCGTGGTGTGGGTCCTGTTTCTCGGCTTTCTCGCCGCCTTCCTGGCGAAGACCATATGGGAATACCGCCGCGGGCGTTTCCACGGGCCGAAGACGCTCCACATGTCCGTGGCGACCGGTCTGTTTCTGCTCACACCGATGCTCGAAAACCTCGACGTGGCGTTTCAGGGCCTCAACGTATGGCACTCGTTTCAGTATCTCGCCATCGTCCTTTACCTGAACCGGCTGCGCTCGGAGCGTGGTTTGATGAGCTCGGAGATGGTCAAAAAGATTTCCAGCCGGGGCTACAAACTCTACGCGACATGCCTGGCGTTCACGTTCGGGGCGGGAGTGATCTTCCTCGCCACACTCGGCCTCGTGACGCACTTCGGGTGGTTCGAGACCGGCGAGCTCATGGGTTCGCTCCTCTACGGAGACGTCTATCAGGGGCAGCACTACTTTGCCTTCTACAGCGTCATCCTCTCGTTCCTGCTCATCCACTATTACTTCGACCACTTCATCTTCCTCGGCATTGACAAGAAGATCACGCCGGAGTTTGCCCCGCTGCACCGCTCCTGAGGTCTTTTGCCGAACTCTTCGGGGGATGCCGCCTTCGGTCTCGCGCGCGGGCATAAAAAAACCCCGGAGCTTCGAGGCGCCGGGGCGGGAAGATCGGACGGCGGGCGGCGTCAATACGCCGGGGCGTTGACGGCTTCGACGCGGGTGATCTGCGGGACGACGCGTTTGAGCGTCTGCTCGATGCCCGCCCGGAGGGTCATCGTGCTCATCGGGCAGGTGCCGCAGGCCCCGAGCAGTTCGAGTTCGACCACGTAGTCGGGGGTGATGTCGAGCAGGCGCACGGAACCGCCGTCGGTCATCAGGTAGGGCCGCAGCATGTCCAGCGCCTCTTCGACGCGCCGCCGGAGTTCGGCGTCTTCGCCCGGGCGATAGGCGTCGCCGGGCGGTGGGGAATCGGGCGTATTTTTTTCCTCGAACATGGTCGGGTGGTGCAATGGTTCGGGTTACCGGCTATAACGACGGCTTCGCCAAAAAGATCAGGCCGTCGGGGCGAAGCGCCCGGCTCATCGGTGAAGGATCTCGATCTTCTCCGTCGCGGGGAGCGTGGCGTTGCGGATGGCCGTCTGCCGGGCCATTTGCTCGGCGATGCGCGTGAAGGCCTGCGCCGAGGGGTGCTCCGGCGCTTCGGCCACCACGGGCGTGCCCGCGTCGCAGTGCTCCCGGAGCGACTGCTCGATGGGCACCTCGCCGAGGAAAGGGACGCCGAGTTCTTCGGCCAACCGCCGCGCGCCGCCCTCGCCGAAGAGATAATATTTTCGGTCGGGAAGCTCGGGCGGGGTGAAGTACGCCATGTTCTCCACGATGCCGAGCACGGGCACGTTCACCTGCGCGAACATGGACACGCCTTTGCGCGCGTCGGCGAGGGCTACGTCCTGCGGCGTCGAGACGATGACCACGCCCGCGAGCGAGACGGTTTGCACGATGGTGAGCTGAATGTCGCCGGTGCCGGGCGGCAGGTCCATGATGAGGAAGTCGAGCTCGCCCCAGGCGGTGTCGCCGAGGAATTGCTGAACGGCGCTCGTGACCATCGGGCCGCGCCAGATGACGGCCTTGTCCGGATCGACGAGGAAGCCCATCGAAAGCAGCCGCACGCCGTATTTCCGGAGCGGGACGATTTTTCGCTCCTCGTTGACCGTGGGCCGCGCGTCTTTGAGGCCGAACATCGTCGGAATCGAGGGGCCGTAGATGTCCGTGTCGACGAGGCCCACGTCGTAGCCCTGTTTCGCCAGCGCCACGGCCAGGTTGACGGCGACGGTGCTCTTGCCCACGCCGCCTTTGCCCGAGGCGACGGCGATGAGGTTCAGCGGCTCGGGCGTCGACGAAGGCGTCTCCGCCGCCCCGCCGAGCATCAGGTCGTCGCCCAGCCCGATCATCTCATTGTCGAGTGAGACCTCCACCCGCACGCCTGCGCCGGCCGCCTTGCCGATGGCGCGCCGCACGGCGTCCTCGACGGTCCGCGCAAACGGGGACGCCGGGTTCGGAAGGACGAGCGTGAAACGCACCGTGTCGCCTTCCACGCGGAGGTCTTTCACCATGCGGAGACGGACGATGTCCTTGCCGCGTTCGGGCTCGACGACCGTGCCGAGCGCATCGATAACCTGTTCGACCGTGATTGCCATGACTCTCTCGATTCGGACCCTGAGACGCGCCTCTGGAAAAGGTTGGATAATGCCGGTGGGACACGGGGGGCAGGGCTTTGTTCCATCTTCTCGGGTTTCTCAAACCGGTCGCTTTGGGCGGAAAAAGCGAAGGGCGAGGCCGTGCCGAAGGCCGCGCGGGCTGATGCGGCAGACGGGCGCTTCGAACCGGCGCATCACGCGCTCGAAGAGGAGCACGCCCGCCGGGAAGACGTCGGCGCGGCCGGCCATGACGTCGGGGTTGAGCGCGAGGACTTCGTCCCGAGAGGCGGCGAGGAGCCGCTCGCGCCACCGGCGCACGTCGGCGTGGGTGAGCATGACGCTGCCGGGCGGGAGGCCGGCCCACGCGCGCACGCCGTGGTGGAGGAGCGCGAGCGAGACGGCCGTGCCCGCCGCGCCGATGAGCGGGGTTCCCG
>NZ_JBWOPL010000003.1:0-41668 GCF_056451265.1 Rhodocaloribacter sp.
GCACAAAGTCGTTCAGGATGATCTCCAGCGAGTCGCCGGCCTCGGCCATGTCGGCGTTGTAGATCCAGTTCTCCTTCGGCCGGAGGATGGCAATGTCGCTGCACGGGGCGGTGAAGTGCACGCTGAAAGAGACCGTATCCGCCACCAGCAACGAACCGCCGTCCCCCCACACGGCATAGTCTCCCGGCGGATACACCATCACGGCGAGGTCGTCATAATTGTACTTCGTCGGTCCGCGAGAAACTTCCAGCGTGATCTCCTGCGTCTGATCCGGATCGACGAAGAAAGACAATCCGCTTTGTATAGAGCTGCCTTGCGCCTTGAGCGTGGCTCCGCCGGGGTTCGAGGTGCTGACGGTGCGCAGGACGTACTCGCGCGCTTCCTTGCTCTCGCTCAGGTTGGTCAGCGACAGCGTGAAGACGGCCGGTTGATCCGCCGGCACATCGAGCAACTCGGGCGGATTGAGCGACAAGGTGGGGTTGTCGCGTTTCTGCGTGCCCTCCTCCCAGGGACCGGAACTGGTGCCGCTCTTGAGTTCGAAGATCGGCGTATCCCACGTTTGCCCCTGCTTGACGTCCACGCTGAAGACATCGCCGAGGTCATCATCGGCCAGGACGAAGCCGCGCGTGGTGCTCTCGCCTCCACCGAGCGTCTGACTGAAACCGCCTCCAAACTCCGTTGTGACCTTCACCACAGGCGAACCCTCAAACCCGAACTCCTTGACGACGGCCGAAATTCCCGTCTCCGTTTTGGTGGAGAGCTTAAACTCGATCGATCCTTCTCCACTCAAGCGGTCGCTGTACGAGAAGCTGAAATCCGCACCGGAACTGAAGGATACATTCTCCAGTGTGCCTTCCGCCAATTCCTGATCGATGGGCTCCGCCTCCTCCTTGTCCTCATCGTTCTTCTCGAGATAGCCGCTCCAGTTATCCTTCGCCGTTGTCAGCCGGTCGATCTCATCGGCATCTTCCAGGTCTTCGACAGCGGCCTCGAGTTGGGGAATAAGCGTGTTTTCAATATGGTTCTGGGTGAAGATGTAGGTGGTCTCCCACGTGTTACTTTCATTGAGATCGACGGAAATATCCTCGTCCTTCGTGATCCGGCAGGCCGCGTCGTCGAAGGCGATGACGTCCGTCGGCGAGAAGTCGAAGTTTACACCGGCTCCGATGAAGACGTCCGCAGGAGCGCCGATGAACGTGCTTGCGCCGGAGGTCTCGTATCGTTCAGTGGTGCTGGTGCAGAACGAGACGGCGCCTTCGACCCCGGTTGTTATTTTCAAGGTCACCGAGGATTCCCCGACCACCTGGGTCTGGGTAAGAAACGAAACGCCCAAACCCTTGGAGAACCGGACCCCGGTAGCAATCCTTTTTTCGAACATGTTTTCGTTGTCAAAGAAAGCGAATGCCTTGGTGGTCGTGCAAAACTCACTGCCCTTTTCCAGGAAACTATAGGAGCCGTCTCCGGGCGGATCTCGAAGCACGTAGAAGGGCATGTCAACGGGTTCCGTGGCAAAGGTGGACGTGCGGGCCAGCGCCCCGTCGACGAGCACCCAGGCCGTCTCGGTGACGGCCGCGCGCCCCGGCACTTCCGCAATGGCCGTGAGCGATTTCTGGAACGACCGGTCCACGCCATCGACGGTCTGCCCGGAGGCAATGTTCGGAGAGTTGGCGCGGGTGCGGTAGAGGTCCCCTTTGACGAAGAGGGTGTCGCCGGTAATCGGGTCGATCTGATCCTCGGCATAGACGGCGATTCCGTCTTCGTTGATGGTCATTTCGATGGGCGTGTCCCCCATGTTGATGATCTCGTCGAAGACGGTTACCGTCCCGCTGTCGGCCGGGCACAGCCCGTCGTCGCCGAAATCTTCGAACACGCTGATGGTGAGCGGGATGTACCCGGGCTCGCCGCTGGGCTGGATCAGCACCGGCACGGGATCGACGACGCCGCCTTCGGGCTTGGTGATGCCGGCCGGACAGAGCGCCTCCCCGTCTTTGACGAGCGTTGCCGGCGCGTCGAGGAAGCCGGTGATGGCCACCGACAGGGGCGCGTGGTAGATCAGATCGAGCGTGTCCGCCTCTTCGGTCAGGTCCACTTCCTGCGCGCCGAGGTTGTCGAAGAACTCGATGATGTCGGCTTTGAGTCCGGCGTTGGACGTTTCCACGTCGGTCACCTGCACGAGGTACTTCTGCGGCGGCAGCTCGACTTCATAGTTGGCGTCGGTCTCGATCTCCTTGAGGAAGCACCCGTCGGCGGTGAAGATCTTGATGGTGGCCGTGCCGATGGCCGTGTTGCAACTCCCGCCGAAGAAGCCGGAGAGCGTGCGCGTCTTGCCGTCGGTGAAGTCGACGCCGAAGACGTCATCTTCCACGGTCACCGTCGTCGAAGCGGGCGTGAAGGCGTGCTCGTCTCCGGCATCGCCCTTCCGGATCTCAACGGTGCGTTCTCCGATGTCGGCGGAAATGCTATAGGTGCCGTCGGATTCCGTTTGTCCTCTGAAGTCGCCGTCGACGAAGATATTGGCGCCGGCCACCGGGCAGGTGGTGTCTTCGAACTGCACGACGCCGGAGATGGTGAAGGCCGAGACGTCGATGAAGTCGACTTCGTTCTGTACGGGGCTGTTTGCGCTGAGGGTGATGGTCTTGAAGGCCGGGTCGAACGTGCGCACGCCGAGGCTCGGCGTGACGGTGAAGGACGTTCCGTTCCCGTAGCGCAGGTTGGCTATGGTGTAGTTGCCCTCGGTGTCGGTTTCGGCGCAGGCATCGAGCGGGGCGCTCTCTTCGGTCCAGTAGACGCCTCCCACGAAGGCCGCGTGCGCGTTGCCGCCGCTCCGGTCGCCCGCGATGCCGCCCGCGCCCTGATCCATCGGCCAGTACGCGAGCAGGTCGTCTTCGTTGCCCGCGAGCGGGAGAGCTTCCGCAGCGGAAGCGGCAATCTCCTCCGACGTCAGCGCGCGCGACCACAACCGCGCCTCATCCATGCGCCCGCCGAAGTAGGCGGCATTCACCGTGTCGCCGCCGAAGAGCCAGGCTTGCGGCGTTTCCGGCAACACGGCATTCACCGTCGTCGAGGCCACGAGGGCGACGCCGTCGCGGAAGAACTGCACGGCGCTCGTGCCGGCGGAGCGGTCCTGTTCGATGACGAGGGCCAGATGCTGCCACCCGGCCGAGACGATGTCGTCGGCGCTCACGATGACGTCTGCGCCGAGTGTGGCGCGCACCTTCGAGCCCGAGAGGCCGAGCCGCACGCCGGCGACGGGCAGCACGATCAGGTCCTGCTCGCCGTCGAGGGCCGAGGGCCGCACCCACAGTTCCACGGTGAAGGCGTCGGGCAAGGTCACCTCCTGCAGCGAGGCGTACCCGCCCTCGCCGTCGAAGAGGAGCGCCTTGTTCGGGTTCGGGTCGAGACACACCGCGACGTCGCCGATGCCGCCGCCGAGCTCCGAGGCCACGCGCCCGCTGATGGAGCCGTCGGGCGGCGTCCAGCCGTAGTCGCAGCCGACCTCCAGCCCCGTGGCCACGGATGTGACACAGTAGAGCGCCAGGCTGCCCGAGGCTGCGTCGAAGTCGTTGTAGGTGCTCGCGTTCGCACCCGTAACGTCGATCGAGACGCCGTCGCGGGTGACGTTGAAGCCCTGGCTGCCGTCGACGCTCGCCGTGGACCACGTGATCTGCACGCGCGTGTCGAAGGCGCCGTCGGAGGCGGCCACGTCGTTCGCGCCCGTGATCACGATGCCGTCCCCGCTCACGGCCGCGCCGGCGTCGCAGGCTTCTTCGGAAAAAGCCACGCCGCCGAAGGCGCGCGCGCAGTACGTGTGCGTCACGCCCGGCACGACGGTCGAGTCGATGTAGGCCGTGGCGTCGGCCGTCGTCGTGGCGATGAGCACGTCGTCCCGGAGCACCTGATAGCCCTCCTCCACCTCCGAACGGTCGATCCATGAGATCACCACCCGGTCGGGGTAGGCGTCGGAGGCGTTGAACGTCTCGGGCGGGAAGATCACCGTCGCGCCCTCATCCGAGGCCGAGGCCGAGGCGCCGAAGTCGTCGAAGGCGATGACGCTGTAGAGATAGGTTTCCCCCAGTTCCACGGTGAAGTCCTCGAAAGAGCCGAGGTTCTTTTCCGTAGTCCCGACGAGCACCGAATCCTCGGCGGCGAGCACCCGACGATAGACGCGATAGCCGTCCTCGGCGCGGGAGTTGTCGAGCCACGCAACCGTGATGCGATCCTCGAAGTCGCCGTCGGTGGCGGCCACGCTCGTGGGCGCGGCCAGCATGCGGAACCCCTCGTCGAGGCCCGGCTCGGACTCGCTGTAGGCGTCGAAGGCGACGACGCTGTACGTGTACGGGACCGCAGAGACGCCGGTGAAGTCCTGGAACGACGTCTGGCTCGCGCCGGTCTCGCCAACGAGCGCCGGGAAAGCCTCCGAAGCCGCCTGCCGGTAGACGCGGTAGCCCTGTTCGATCTCCGAGTTGTCCACCCACGTTACTTCGACGAAATCTTCGCTCTCGGCGTCCGTGGCGGATACGCTCGTCGGCGCGAGCAGGCTGCGGCTGCCGTCGTCGCAGACCCATGCGGACTCGTACGCTTCCTCATTGACGGCGGCCACGCAATAGGAGTAGGTCACGCCGGAGGCCTGCTCGAAGTCGGAGTACGTCGTCAACGAGGAGGTGATCGTCTTGATGAGCGTGGTGTCGGCCTCGATGCGATAGAGGTTCATCAGCACCGCGCGCGTGGCGGGGTTGTTCCACGTGATGACGACGTGGTCCTCGTGTTCGTCGTCGGTGGCGGCCACGTCGGTCGGGGCCAGCACGAGGGAGCGGCGGCCCACGGCGCACACGGCCTCGGAGGCCACGTCGCTGCCGCTCACGCTGCTCAGCGTGGCCACGCAGTACCGGTAGTCCACCCCCGGCTCGGCGGCGGTGTCGGTATAGCTTTTGACGCCGGCGTCGGTGGTGGTCAGCAGCGTCGAGTCCGCCTCGGCCAGGTCGCGGCGATAGACGAGGAAGCCGTCCTCGAAGTCGACCGGATCGGACCACGCCAGTTCCACGCGGTCGTCGAACGTGTCGAACGTGGCGGTGAAGCCGCCCGGCACGGGGAGGATGTCGATGCCGCCGGTGTCGCAGACGGGCAGCGATTCGAGCGCGCCGTTAAGCGTGACCACGCAGTACGTGTGCGTCACACCGGAGACGGGCGCGAGGTCTTCGTACGTGACCACGTCGGCGGCCACGGCGGCAAGTTCGGCGTCGTCGCGAAGGATGCGGTAGCCGGTCTCATCGGCGGCCTGATCGGCCCACGTGAGCACGACGCGGTCGGGGTACTGCCCGTCGGTGGCGGCCACGTCGAGCGGGGGCAGCACGAAGCCCCGGCTGCCGACGTCGCAACGTTGCTCCGACGAGACGCCCGCCTCGTCCTCGGCCTCGACGCAGTACGTGTAGGCCACGCCGGGCATGGCCGTGGTGTCGCTGTACGACTGCACGTCGGGGTCGACGGCGGCCAGAAAAGCATCGTCGCGATAGACGTTATACGCCGTCTCGAAGGCCGAGCGGTCGGTCCACGTCAGTTGCACCTCGTCGGCGAGCGTGCTGTCGGTGGCGGCCACGCCGTCGGGGGCGAAGAGGATGCGGCTGCCCTCGTCACAGACGGGGTTGGATTCGCCGCGGAGCGGAGCCGAGAGCACGAGGCAGTACTCGAACGTGACGCCGCGCAGCCCTTCGGTGTCGGTGAAGGTGGTCTCGTCGCCGGCGGCTACGGAGATCTGCACGCCGTCCCGGAGGATGGCGATGGTGACTTCCTCGACGTCGACGGGGTCCCACGTGATGTCGGTCTTATCCTCATAGATGGCGTCGGAGGCCGTCACCTCACCGGGGAAGACGAGGTCCGCCGGCACGTCGGAAGCGGTGAGAGAGGCGTCGCCTTCGAGCACGGCATCATGGCCGCCGTCGGAGAGATCGCCGACGCCGCCGGCCACTTCGAGGTCGAAGCGCCAGTATCCGGCCATGCCGGTCTCGTCGCCGGCAAGGGTGTGCTGCATGTCCTCGAGGATCTTGTCGCCGGTGCGGAAGAGGTTCCACAAACGCACCTCGTCGATCCTGCCGGAGAAAAGCCCGCCGGTGGCGGCGTCGCGGCCCATCTCGAGCGCGGCGCCGTCGTCGTCGGGCGTGCCGGAGGGGTCCTCGTTCTCGGTGACGAGCTTGCCGTTGCGATAGGCGCGGAGCGTCTCGCCGTCATATGAGGCGGCCAGATGATACCACCGCCCGGCTTCGAGCGCGCCGAAGGAGGCGGTATACTGTGTGCCGCCGATGGTGAGGGCCGCCGCGCCGCGCGCGTCCGCGTCGGAGTGATCCCAGAAAAGGGCATAGTTCGTCCCGCGCGCGACGACGGCCGAGGTGAGCGTGTCCGACGGCGCGGCGTCGGCATAGACCCACGCTTCGAGCGTCCACGAGTCGAGCGGCTCGGTGTTCGTCGTGCTCGCGTAGTCGTCCACGCCGTCGAGCACGAGCGCGGCGGCGTCGGAGCGGACCAGGAGATACTGCCCGGGTTCCGTCAGCCGGCGGAAGGTGACCGTGCCGGTGAAGGGGTTGACCTCGGCGGCTTCGGCGACGGGCGCCCAGGCTCCCCCCGCCTCGGCGGCACGACGATAGAGCTTGAGCCGACCGGCCAGCAGCTCGTCGAAGCCGTCGACGGCTTCTCCGGGGGTGAAAACGAGATCGGCGGTGAACGCGCCCGTGCCGAAGCGTTCGAGCACCCAGTACTGCCCGTCGAAGACGTCCGTGACCCCGTCGGGCGTCTGGTTCGGCGCGCCGTCGATGCGGGTCGCAAACACGTCGGCCCCGTCCTGCGCGGCATAGTCGGCCTGAAGGTCCGTGCCGGAGAACTCGATCACGCCGTCGTCCTCGGTGCGGTCGGCGGTGACGGCGTCGCCGATGGGAGCGCCGGAGTCGAGCCACGCCGTGCCGCCCTCGAGCGCGCCGTCGTGCCCGGCCACGAGGTCGGCGGTCACGAGGCCCGCGCCCTCATTGAGCGGCCAGTAGCCGAGCAACCCGTCCACGGTGCCGCCGAAGACGTGGTGCATCGTCGAGCGGATCTCCTCTTCGGTGCGCGCCTCGTTCCAGATGCGGACCTCGTCCATCGCGCCGTCGAAGAAGTCCCCGGCGGGCGGATCGGCCATCGCTTTGGCCAGCCCCACCTCCACCCAGTTCTGCCCGAGCGTCCAGTCCGGCCCGCTGCCGTCGTCGTCGAGGCGCGCCGCCAGCGTCTTTTCGGCGATCACGACGCCGTTGCGGTAGACCGTCACCACGGACGCCGCACCGCTCTCTTTCACGACGACGGCCAGGTGCTGCTGCCCCGTCACCCGCTCGCCCGCATCGACCGTCTCGCCCCGCAAATACACGCGCAGGCTTCCGTCATAGAAACCGACGTTGAACACGTCCTGACTCGAAAAGCCGTCCCCGTCGGCCACGTCTTTGGAAAAGAAAGCGCGTCCGTCCGTGCCGCTCTGCGGGTCGATCCACAGTTCGATGGTGAACGTGTTCGGAAGCACGAGACCGGTGAGCTTGACGAAGTCGTCCGCGCCGTCGAAGTCGAGTGCGCTTCCGGCGACGGCGGGGGCGCTCGCCCCGCGCGCCAGGACGAACTGCCCGCTGTTCGAGACGCCTGCAAACGTGACCGTTCCGGCGGAGGCGTCCACCGCACTCCCGGCGGCGGCCACCAGCCATTCCCCGTCCTCGTTGGCGTCGCGGCGGAAGAGTTTGATGCGCGACGGGTCGGCCTCGTCGTCCGTCGTCAGGCCGCCGGCCTCGAAGGTGAGATCGGCGGTGAACGGCCCGCCGTCGTAGCGTTCCATGACCCGGTACGTGCTGTCGAGGAGCGCGATGCTCGACCCGACCGGCGGGTTGGTCGGCGTCCGGTCGATGCGCGTGACGCCGACGCCGGAGCCGCTGTGCGAGAGGTAGTCGGCGGTGAGGCCCGTCTCGCCGAAGACGAGCGCGCCGTTGCTTTCGACGTCGAAGGCGAAGACGCCGCTGCCGAGCGGAAGCGTCGAAGCTTCGCGCGTGCCGCCGCCGTTCATGAACGTTCCGTCGTGCCCGCCCACCACGTCGACGGCGTCGCCGTCGGCTTCGTCGAACTGCCAGTAGGCCACGAGCCCGACCTCGTCGCCGGCGAGGGGACGATGCACCGTGGCGCGCACCTCCTCCTCCGTCTGACTCACGTCGAAGAGGCGCAGTTCATCCAGCGTGACGTCGACGCCGTCGGCGGCGGCTCCGCCCTCACTCGCGGCGCCCGCGAAGAGCGGCGCGCCCCAGTCCACGAACACGCCTGGAGCCTGCGAGCAGGTGCCGTTGAGCGTCGCCGGGACGCCGTCCACGTAGACCGTCATCGCATTGGCGACGGCATCCTCGATCACCCAGGCCACGTGGTGCCACGCGCCGTCGTACAGATCTTCGGTGAGGTACCGGGCAAGTGTCTTCCCGGCGTTGTCGCGGAGGTAGAACGTGGTCGCCCCGGCCTCGTCTCCGACCGTGCAACCCGTCGAGAGGATCCGGTTTGCCTCGACGGCAAAGATCGGCGAGGTGGGCACGTCCGGATCGACCTCGACCTTCAGGATCGCACCCGGGGCGGTGGTCGTGCTCTTCATCCAGAACGACGTCGTGGCATGTCCGAGCCGCCGCCCGAAATCGCCGAGGTCGCCCAGGTCGAGGTAGTCGAAACCGCCGAAGGCGGCGGCGTTGCCCGCGAGCGTGCCGGGCGTGCCGCCACGAGCCACGGCGAACTGGCTGAAGCCGGTGAGGCCGTCGAAGGTGACCGTACCCGCGCCGTCGTCGACGGAGACGCCGTGCGCGACGACGGACCACGTCCCTCCCTCGGCGCGACTGTCGCGGCGGAGCAGTTTGAGACGTCCGGGGTCGGCGGCGTCGTCGGCCGTCAGGTCGTCGAGCGTGAACGTGAGCGAAGCCTCGAAGGCGCCGTCGCCGAAGCGCTCGACGACCCAGTACCGCCCGCCGAGAAATGTCAGCTCTGTCCCCGAGGGCGCGTCGAACGGATCAAGGTCGAGGCGCGTGACGGTGATGGGGTCATTGGTCTCGTTCGTCACGAAGTCCATCGTCACGTCGACGTCGGTGAAGTCGACCGGGCCGACGGCGGCAATGGCCGTGGCGCTCGCGCCGCCGCCGACGGGCGTATCGGATGTGATCCAGTCGGCGTCGTCCATGTCCGTGAGCGTCCCGTCATGCCCGCCCACGATGTCGAAGGCGGTGTCGCCGCTGCCTTCGTTGAGTTGCCAGTAGGCGGCGAGCCCCGTCTCGGCGCCCGTCATCGTTCGGTGCATCGCCTCACGGATCTCCGTCTCCGTGCGCGCCACGCGCCAGATGCGGACCTCTTCGAGGTCGCCGCCGAACCACTCCTGAACTGCATTTCCGCGCCGCCCGAGGAAGAGGGGGCCGGCATTGACCGTCGTGCCCATCCCTGCCGTGGACACCGTCTCCTGAGGCTCGCCGTCCACGTACAACGTGAGCGTTTGGGACGCGCCGTCGTGCACACACGAGAGGTGGTGCCACTGCCCATCGTTGAGATCCGTGCGAGACGAACTCGCGCCGGGATTCAGCACGCCGTCGTACCGCGCGCATCTGATCTTGCCGGGCAAGCCGTCGACGCGATTGCGCAAGACGAAAGGATACTTCAGTTCATTGATGTCCCACTTTTCGATGATAGCGCCGCTGCCGGTTCCCGTGCCGCCGTCGCCGGTATAGCGAACCCACGTCTCGACAGTGAAGGAGCTGTCGGCGTCGAAGGCGAAAGCAGGATCGTCCGGGATCTCGACGTAGTCGTCGACGCCGTCGAAGGCGAGGGCCGTTCCGGGGACGGGCTGCGCCGCCGGGGCGCGCACGATGATAAACTGGCTGAACGCGTCGAGGCCGCGGAAGGTGACGGACTGAGCCGCCGCGTCGAGGCTGTCGGCCGCGCCGACCTGTTCCCAGGACGCATTGCTTCCGGCCCGGCTGTCGCGTCGGAAGAGAAGCAAGCGCCCGGCCACGTCGTTCGTCAACTCTTCCGTCACGGTGAAGGTCACGTCCGCATTGAAGCTCCCCGCCCCGTCTCGTTCGAAGACCCAGTACTGGCTGTCGAAGACCGTCTCGACCGAACCGCCTACAGGCAGGGCCGACGGAGCGGCATCGAGGCGGGTGACGGTGACCGAAGCGCCGCTCTGAGCCGTGTAGTCCATCGTCACGCCTGCGGCCGAAAAGTCGACCATGCCGTCGGCCTCGGTCTGCGTCACGCTCACGCCGCCGGCCACGGGCACGTCGGACTCGACCCACGCGGCGCCGTTGATCAGGCCGGCATCCTGTCCGCCCACCACATCTTTGGCCACGTCGCCCGTGCCTTCGTTGAACTGCCAGTAGGCGACGAGCCCCGTTTCCGCACCGGTCAGCGTTTGATGCATCGCCTCACGGATCTCCGTCTCCGTGCGGGCCGCGCTCCAGATGCGCGATTCTTCCAGCGCGCCATCCAGTGGAGAATAAATGACACCGCCCCACCCCATCATCACCGGGCCGGTGCCCTGACACGGCGTGATCGAGACCGGCTGCGTGCTGTCGAGCACGCCGTCGATGTACAGGTTGAAATTCGCCCCGTCATACGTCGTGGCCACATGATGCCATTCGCCCAGCGAGAGATCGCCCATGGAGTCGAACGAATGACCTGTAGCGCAATCGCTCTCGGCCATTGAATAGTGTACCTTTTGCGTGCTGGGTATAATCCACAGGCCGTAATTGCGCTGGTCTACCGTTAAATTTTGATTCTCTTTGATGATGATGGGCTGCCAGTCGGGGATGACGGCGTCCATGCGGACCCACGTCTCGACGGTGAAGGTGGTCAGGTCCAGGCCGTCGTTGTCGGGCACGAGGGCGTAGTCGTCGATGCCGTCGAAATCCAGCAGCGTGCCCGCTTCCGGGTCGGGCGTGCCGCTGCGGCCGAGGAGAAACTGCCCGAAGCCGGTCAGCCCCGTGAACGTCGCCGTATTTGCCGCCGCGTCCACGCTCGAGGCCGCGGTCGCCACGCCCCATGTTCCGTCACCCGCCGTGCTCGCCCGCGTGAAGAGCTTGATCCGCCCCGGATCCGCTGCATCGGCGGCCGTCAAATCCTCGGCGACGGTGAAGGTGACATCGGTGCTGAACGCGCCGGCGCCGAAGCGCTCGACCGTCCAGTACTGGCCGTCGAAGGGTGTGATGAGCGTGCCGGGAACGACCGACGGAGCCGAATCGAGGCGGGTGACGGTGACCGAAGCGCCGCTCTGCGTGGCGTAGTTCATCGTCACACCGGCAGCCGAGAAGTCGACCATGCCGTCGGCCTCGGTCTGCGTCACGCTCACGCCGCCGGCCACGGGCACGTCGGAGGCGGCCCAGGCCGTGCCGTTCACCAGAGCACCGTCGTTCCCACCAACCACGTCTGCCGCCGTGGCACCGCTGCCCTCGTTGAACTGCCAGTAGGCGACGAGCCCCGGCTCGGCGCCCGTCATCGTGCGGTGCATGCCCTCCCGCACTTCGGTCTCGGTACGCGCCGTGTTCCATACGCGTGTCTCTTCGAGTTCACCGCCGAAAAACCGGCTGTCACCCTGACTAAGACTACCCAGATACAGATTCACGGAATCGTTAATGGCCGTGGTTTCCGGCGCCGAGGCTTCGAGCGCACCATCTACAAACAATTGTATTTCAGCGCCCGTCATGACGGCTGCGACGTGATGCCATGCACCGTCATTGACGTTGGTCGTCGAGAAGATATCTGTGCCGCCACCGGAACCGGCCGGCACGCGATGCAGAAAGCGAAGCTCCCCCGTCGTTCTTAGCTCAACGAGCAGGTAATCGACTCCGGGAGAAAGCCCACCGCTCACGAGATCTTGTGCGTCGGTGAGGCCACCTCCGTCAGTCTTAAACCAGCCCTCGACGGTATAGGTCGTACCGAAGGCAACACCGGGTATATCTACATAGTCGTCGACGCCGTCGAAGTCGAGGAGCGTGCCGGGAATCGTATCCTGCGCGTACGCGCGCGCGACGAAGAGACAGAGGAACGCACCCAGGAACAAACGAAGCGAGAGCGTGCGGTGGTCGTTCATAACGTTCACGCGATCGGGTTTAGAAAAGCGATTCACGGGCAGGTCAAATCTCGTTGAGTATGCGGTCGAGGGCGGCCCGAAGTCGGCTCGCGTTGAAGGGTTTGGCGAGCGCGGCTCCGGCGTCGATGCCTTGCGCCAGGCGGCGGGCGTCCTCCGGAGCCTCGCCGGTCACCAGCAGCACCGGCATGCCCGGATGGCTCGCCCGGATCTCCCGGCAGAGCGCGAGCCCGTCCATACGGGGCATCACCACGTCCGTGATCACCGCCGTGACGGCATGCCGGGCCAGTTGCGCCAGCGCCTCCAGCCCGTCGGCGGCTTCGTGGAAACGGTTCTTCCCGCTGCCATAAGCACGCAGGCAGCGCCGGATATAGGCCCGCATCTCGGCATTGTCGTCGACGATGAGAAAAACCTGGCCATCCGGTCCGCTCGTCGGATCGTCCGGTTCAGACACGACGGCAAATAACACAGGAAGGGGGGTATGGTGTGATCGAAAAAAGCATATGGGAAAAGATGAGCCTTTCCGCCGCAGGAGGGGTATCACTCAGGTAACAAAGGATGTCACTGAGGTAAAAAGCGGCCTTTTGAGAGGCAATTGAGAAGCCGGAGAGGCGTATGCGGAAGCGCGGGGCAGGGCGTCCGGAGACGTGTCCTCAACCCCTGGCGCGATACTGCGCGGGGGTGACGTCGTAACGCTCCCGGAAGCATTTGCAGAAGTACGACACGCTCTTGAAGCCCACGCCGTACGCCACTTCGGAGACGGAACCCGCCCCTCCGGAAAGCAAGGCGGCGGCCCGTTCCAGGCGAAGCGTCATGATCCACTCCGAGGGGGTCTTGTCGGAGAGCCGTTTGAGCTTTCGGTGGAGGTTCACCCGGCTCTGCCCGACGACTTCGGCGAGGCGCGCCACGGAGAAGGTCTCGTCGGCCATGTCGGCTTCGATGGCTGCGAGCACAGCGCGGAGGAAGGCCTCGTCGGACGGCGTCACCTCGGGCGTGGTCAGCCGGAGGGCCGCGCCGTCGCCCGCCCACCGCACGCGGAGGCGGCGGCGCTGCTCGATCAGATTGCGCACCCGCGTGAGGAGCTCGCGCATCTCGAAGGGCTTGGTCAGATAATCGTCCGCGCCCTCTTCGAGCCCCTGCAGTTTGCCTTCCATCGAGGCGCGGGCCGTGAGCAGGATGACCGGGACGAAGTCGATCTCGGGGTCGGCCTTGACGGCGCGGCACAGGGCGTCGCCGTCCATACCGGGCATCATCACGTCGGAGACGATGAGGTCGGGCACGCACTGCCGGGCCAGCGCCAGAGCCGCCGCGCCGTCCTCCGCCTCGGCGACGCGGTAGCGGGGCTCCAGGTGCCGCCGCACGAACGCGCGAAGCTCGGCGTTGTCGTCGACGACGAGCACGAGCGGCACGTCCTCACCGGCGCCGCCCGCCTCCGTATCGTCCGCCGCCGTATCGTCCGCCGTATCGTCCGCCGCCGTATCGTCCGCCGCCGGCAGATCGGCGTATCGCATGAGCCGGTCCTCCACCTCTTCCGCTGCCGCCTCGGAAGCCTCCGGCTCTGCCACCTGATCCGGCGCGAGGTGGTCCTTCCCTTTCGGCAGGCGCACGACGAACGTGGCGCCGCGCCCGGGCGTGCTCTCCACCGCGATGGTCCCGCCGTGAAGCTCGACCAGCTCCTTGACCAGCGCCAGCCCGATGCCCGTGCCCGGCTGAAGCCTGGCGTCGGACTCGCCGGTCTGGTAAAAGCGATCGAAGATGTGCGCGCGGTCCTCCACCGCAATGCCCGACCCGGTGTCGGCCACACGCACGACGGCGTGCCCGGCATCTTCGCGCACGGTCACGCACACCGTTCCGCCCTCCGGCGTGAACTTGAGCGCGTTCGAGAGCAGGTTGCCGAAGACCTTCTCCATCTGATCCGCGTCAAAAAAGAGCGTCAGCGTCTCCGGGTCGGCCTCGAAGGTGAGCGTGATGCGTTTCCGCTCCGCCAGCGGGATAAACGCACGCGCGAGTTCCCGGAGGAAGGCAACGAGATCGTACGGACGCGCGTGGAGATACAGCCGTCCGGCCTCCAGCCGGGAGACGTCGAGAATCTGGTTGATGAGCCGGAGCAGCCGGCGGGCGTTCCGGAGACTGAGGCCAACCTGTTCGGTGTCGTCCACGTTGAGTTCGGAAACGTCGAGCAGATCTTCGAGCGGACCGATGATCAACGTCAACGGCGTGCGGAACTCGTGCGTGATGTTGGCGAAGAAGCGCGATTTGATCTGGTCGAGTTCGGCCAGACGGAGGGCCTGCTTTTCGAGCTGATCCCGCTGGCGTTCGACCTCGGCGGTGCGATCGTGCACCAGCCGTTCGAGCTTCTGCTCCCGCGCCCGGTGGTTGCGCTCCTGCCATCGCACGGCCGCGAAAAGCAACCCGAGGCCCATGAGCACATAGCCGATATAGGCCCAGACCGTCCGGTACCACGGCGGCAGCACGACGAACGCATACGTGCCCGCCTCGCTGACCCGCCCGTATACGTCGCGCCCGCGGACGAGGAAGCGGTAGTCGCTCCCGGGAAGGTTGGTGTATTCCTTGAACGTCTCCGCCGTCCACTCCGACCAGGCGTCCTCGAAGCCGTCGAGACGGACCTGATAGCGCGTGGCGGCGGGATCGTCGAAGACGGGCAGCGCGTAGTGAAAACGCAGGTTGCGGTCGGCATAGTCGAAAGCGGGGGGCGAAGCGTCCGCGCGCGCACGACCGATGCCGGCAAGCGTATCTTTTCCCATGACGACCACCCGCCGGACCACCGCCGAAGCCGGGGAGGCCGGCGGGAAGCTCCGCTGCACATCATACCGGATCAGATCCTTCGAACGCCCGATCCAGACCACGCCGCTCTCCTCCGGAAAGAGCGAGAACGTAGATTGTGAAATGCGGCGCAGCGGCGTCCGGTCCCACACCCACCGATACCGCCCGTCGGGTTCTTTGAGGAAGACGCCCGTCTCGCCGCTGACGCGCGCCCACACGTTGCCCCGCGCGTCTTCGGCCATGCGGAAGAAGTCGCGTACGGGATCGTCGAGGGCGGCGGAGACGGTGGTGTCGGGCGTGAAGAGGAGCCGGCGCCGGCCGGCGCCGTCGGGCACGCTCCTGAAGTCGAAGAGGCCCTTGAGTGTGCCCGCCTTCCAGCGCCCGGCGAGGTGGAACAGGTACACGCGCCCTTCCGGCAGCCCGTCGGTCACGTCGTACCGGAAGACGGCGGGCGGGCGGTCCACGCCGTGCCGAAAATCGAGTTCGACCATGCCCTGGAAAGCCGACCCGAGCCACAGCGTGTGCGGACCGGTGCGGGCGATGGAGCGCACATCTTCGGTGACGCCTTCGACCCGTCCGGCGTCACGCCACCGGCCGTCGCGCCGTTCGACGACGGCCAGCCCGTCGTCGAGGCCGACGAAGATGCGGTCGGGCGCGTCGGGGTCGCGATAGAGGCTATAGACCTGATCGGCTGCCCGGATGCGCACGGCGTGTTCTCCCCGCAGCGCGTACACGCCGCCGGAAGCCCCGACGATCAGGGCATCTCCGACATCGACGAAGTCCCAGACCTGCCCCTCGATTCCTCCCGCGGGGTGGAAGCGCGGCACACCGGTCGCCGGCGTCTCCAACCGACGCAGTCCTTCACGGGTGGCCGCATAGAGCCGCCCCCGATGGCGGATCATCTTTTCCACGGTGCTTCCAATCCCGAGCGCCTCGTCGAAGCGCGTCATGGAAGCGGCGAGGTCGAGGCGCACGATGCCGCCGTCCTGCGCCATCCAGAGCGCGCCTTCCCGATCCACGAGAAGGCCCAACACGGGATCCGGCGGCACGCCCATTTCGGGCACGAGCCTTCGCACGAGTCGTCCTTCTCGCGTGAGGATCACACCGCCCTCGCGGATCGTCCCGAACGCACGCATGCCGCCGGGGAGTGTCACGCCGTTATAGAGAAAGCCCTTCGCGAAAAGGCTGTCGACGTCGGTGGGCGCCGGCGTGAAGGTCCGGCCCGCCCGGCGAAAAAGTCCGTGGTCGCTCGTCCCGATGAGGAGCCCGCCGTCCGGCTCCGGCAAGGCGACGTAAACCGACTTGTCGGCGAAGACCTCGCCGCCGGGCACGAGCCTCAGGCTGTCGCCGTCGAGCGCCAGGAGGCCGCGCCCGTCCTCCGAGACGAAGAGCGTGTCGCGCACGGCCGAGGCCGGCCGGAAACGGGTCCCGGCGCGCCATACGCGCATCGGGCCGCGCCCGTCCCACCGCATGAGTTGCCGGGTGCTCTGGAAATAGACGCCGTCCGGAAGCGCGAGCACACGCCGCACGTCGGCGAAGTCGCGGGCGTCCTCGGGCACATGCGCCATCAGCGAGACGTATCGCGCGCCGCCGGCGGAGGCGGTCTCGAGGTAGCCGACCTCCCCCTGCGCGCCGACGTACACCGTGCCGTCGGCGTCGACGGCCAGCCCGCGCGCGATGCTCTCGTTCGGTATCGGGATGGACCGCCACTCGGCGCCGTCGTATTCGAGCACGCGGTGGTTGTTGCCCACGTAGATGATCCCGCGTCCGTCCTGCACCACCGACCACGTCTGCGCGTGCCCGCCGTAATCCTCCGGAGCAAAATACTCGCGAAAGGGCCGTCCCGCCTCGGCGACAAACACCGGCTGCGCCGAAAGGCGTCCGGCCGGTTCCGGCTGTCCGTACACCGCCGGGACTGCTCCAGGGAAGAGCGCGAGCACGCACCACCCGATTGCCATGGCTTTGATGCTGCGATTCACCTGGGCACTCCCTGGCTCTTCGTAAAAAGTCACATGTTGGTCAGAGCGTAAAGAAGGTCTATCTTCTCACAATCGGTAGGGTTCCCCTTCTCCTTTAGAGGACATGATGCGCGCATCGATCACCGGACTGATCCTCGCCGGAGGCGCGAGTCGGCGCTTCGGCGCGGACAAGGCGCGCGCGGTGGTGGGGGGCCGGGCGATGATCGCGCGCGTCTTCGAGGCGGTGCAAGGGGTGACGGAGGAGGTGCTCGTGAGCGTGCGCGCAGGCGGCGACGCCTACGGGCTGCCGGGGGTGCGCGTGGTGGAAGACGCCGTGCCGGGCGCCGGACCGATGGCGGGCCTCGAAGCGGGCCTCCGCGTCTGCCGAACCCCGTGGCTCCTCGTCGTCGCGTGTGATATGCCCTTCCTCACACCGGACATGCTCGAAGCGATCATACGCCGCCGCGCACCCGGCCTCGACGCCGTCGTGGCGCAAACGCCGGACGGGCGGCTTCAGCCGCTGTGCGCCTGCTACGCCGCCTCGATCCTGCCCCTCGTCGAGGCGCGGCTTCGGAGCGGTCGGCGGTCGATGCGCGGCCTGCTCGAGCGCCTCGACGCCGCGCGTGTCGTGCCGCTGCCCGGGGCCCCGCTCCGCAACGTCAACCGGCCCGGCGACCTCCCGGGAGACGACTCGTGAGCGCCGCTATCCGCCCACGGTGACGGCCGAGGCCGCCCGCACCGTCGCGCCGAAGCCCGTCGCCGAGCCCCGGTCCTTGAGCGTGCCGTCGACGAAGACCGTCGCCACGGATTTGCCGAGCCTGTCCGGGTCGGCGCACGTGGCGCGCACCGAAGCCCCGAAAGGCGCGCCCTTCTCCCGGACCGTCACGCTGAACTTCGTCTCCCACGGCAGCGTCGCATCCTCCACGGTGACCAGCTCACGCGTCTCACCGATGTAGCGGATCGTGCACGCCGCGTACGTCCCCTCCACACGATACGACACCGCATGCGCGGCCAGGTCGCCCCCGCGCGCGTTCGGATCCACAAAATCAGCCGTGCAACCGGCCAACAACATCATTCCCCAGATGACGAGCCATCCACGATGCATAACATACCCCACCAATAGATTGTAAAAACATTTATCCGGCAGCATCGAACGCCGTACGCGCGAGGCTTCCCCTGCGCTTAAAGAGAGGATTTGTCGGGACTATTTCAAGGGCTAATTTCAAGCCGGGATGCGCCGGCTCGCTCTGGAGACCCGGCGCTCGAGGCCCGTCCGACGCGCAAGGACGGACGAGCGAGGGCCTGATTTTTCGCGCGTCTTCTCCGCTCCGAATCTCGCCCGGAGCTTCTTCTTTTTTGAGGAATTGTTTACTTTCTCCCACAATTGACATAACTTGACATTACAAGTTTGATTTCCACCGCCGGAAGCGCTCCCGAGTCCGGCTTTTCACAACGGCTTATGAACTACGGCTTCCTCATCAACAACGACGCGTGCATCGGCTGTCATGCCTGTTCGACGGCTTGCAAAAGCGAGAACCAGGTGCCGCTGAGCGTCAACCGGACGTGGGTGAAATACGTCGAGACGGGGTTGTACCCGAACGTGCGGCGGCATTTTCAGGTGACGCGGTGCAATCATTGTTCGAATCCGCCGTGCGTGCGCATCTGTCCGGTGACGGCGATGTATCAGCGCGAGGACGGGATCGTCGAGTTCGATCCGGACGTGTGCATCGGGTGCAAGGCCTGCATGCAGGCGTGCCCGTACGACGCCATTTACGTGGACCCGGAGACGGGCACGGCGGCCAAGTGCCATTACTGCGCGCACCGCGTCGACATGGGGATCGAACCGGCGTGCGTGGTGGTCTGCCCCGAGCACGCCATCATCGCGGGCGACCTCGACGACCCGAACACGGAGATCAGTCGGATGCTGGCCGAGAACAAGGTCACGGTGCGCAAGCCGGAGCAGGGCACGGCGCCGAAGCTTTTTTACATGGGCGGCAACGACGCGGCGATGCACCCGACGGCGACTCCGCGCACGCCCGAGACGTTTCTGTGGGCCGACGTGCTCCCCCTCCACGGCGACGGCCACGGTGACGACGCCCGCGAAGCGCATCCGCCGAAGCGCTCGCTGCCGGACGTCCCGAAGAAAAAGTCGGCTTCGGGCACGCCGATCCGCACGCCGCAGACCCAGGGGGTGCCGAGTCCCGGTCCGATCATGATCGGCAACGGGCGCATGGCCGACCACATGGTGCAGGTGGCCTACAATGCCCAGCACAAAATCCCGTGGCACTGGCCCGTGCCGGCGTACCTCGTCACGAAAGGCATCGCCACGGGGCTGTTCCTGCTGCTGAGTCTCGGCCTCGGGCTCGGCTTCTTTGCCTTCGACGCGGCGACGTTCGTGACGGGCGGCTTCGTGATGCTCCTCTTCCTCGGCATCACCACGGGGTTGCTCGTCTACGACCTCGAACGGCCCGAACGTTTCCTCCGCATCCTGACGCGCCCGCAGTGGAAGAGCTGGCTCGTGCGCGGAGCGTTCCTCCTCGTCGGCTTCAGCACCCTGGCCGGGCTGTGGTGGGTCGTCGAGGCCGGAGCCTACTTCGGCTTCCTCGCCCCGGATCTGGCGGCGGCGGTGCGCCCGTATTTCCTGTGGATCGGACTTCCCCTGGCCGTGGGCGCGGCGATCTATACGGCGTTCCTCTTCGGACAGGCCGAGGGGCGCGACCTCTGGCAAAGCAGCGTCCTTCCGGTCCATCTGCTCGTGCAAGCCGTCATGGCGGGCGCGGCGACAGTGCTGGTCATGGACGTCTTCATGGCGCTTCCCGAGGCCCTCGCCCACACGGCGCGCGTCACGTTTGCCGCCGCCGTCGCGCTCGACCTGCTCGTGACGCTCTTCGGCGAGTTCGGGATGCCGCACGCCTCGGAAGCCGCCGCCCAGGCCGCGCACGCCATCAGCCATGGCCCCTATAAGCATCACTTCTGGCTCTGGAGCATCACGGCCGGGCATCTGATCCCGCTCGCGCTCCTCTTCGCCGGAGACGCCGTCACGGCGGGGCTGGCCGGGCTGCTGAGTCTCGTCGGGCTGTACTACTACGAATACGCCTTCGTCATGGCCCCGCAGGAAGTGCCGAACAGTTGATCGACGTCCCTTTTCATCCTCAACCGCTCCAGACTCATGTCGCTGCTTTCGCAATCTCGCGCTCCAGGCTTTGTGGCCGCCCTCGGGTTTGTCCTCCTGCTGCTCGCGCCCGGCGCACGGGCGCAGTCCGGGCACGTGCTCAACGGCATCGGCGCCGCCGGTCAGGGCTGGGCCGGAGCCGGCATGGCCAACCCGCAGGACGGCCTGACGGCGCTCCACTGGAACCCCGGCGCATTGACCCATACGACCGGCTCGACGCTCTACCTGAGCATGCAGGTGCTCGACCCCTCGGGCTCGGTCGCTTCGACCGTGAACCAGGGCGCCTTCGGTCCCTTCGGCCCGCCGGTGACGCTCTCGGGCAGCACCGACAGCAACGCCGGCCCCTTCCCGATTCCCGCCCTCGGCTACATCCACGCCTCCGAGGACTCCCCGTGGACCTTCGGCTTCAGCGCTTTCGGCGTCGGCGGCTTCGGGGTGGACTACGACCTCGACCCGAACAACCCCATCCTCACGCCCCAGCCTCCGAACGGCTTCGGCTTCGGGCAGCTCGTCTCGGAGTTTGCGCTCCTGCAGGTGGCCCCCACGGCCGCCTACCGCCTGAGCGACCGCGTCTCCATCGGCTTTGCCCCGACGTTCAACTATGCCACGCTCAAGGTGGGCCCCTTCCCTGCCGCCGGCCCCGACGACGCCAACGGCGACGGCTTTCCCACCTATCCCCGCGCGCCGAAAGCGGGGGCCACGGGCTTCGGCGCTCAGGCGGGCATCCAGTATGACGCCCCCTCGGGCCTCCGCCTCGCCGCCTCCATCAAAACGCCCCAGTGGTTCAACGACTTCTCCTTCGACGCCGCCGACGAGGTGGGCAACCCCCGCACGCTCACCTTCCGCCTCGACTACCCGATGATCCTCTCCGCAGGTCTCGGCTACACCAGCCCCTCCGGCTTCGACGCCGCCCTCGACGTCCGGTACATCGATTTCGCAAACACGAAGGGCTTCGACGAGGTGGGCTTCGACCAGACCGGCGCGGTGAAGGGCTTCGGGTGGAAGAGCATCGTCGTGGTGGCCGTCGGGCTGCAGTACAAACTCACCGAGCGCCTGCCCGTTCGCATCGGATACTCGTACAACGAAAACCCGGTCAAAGACGAGGTGGCCTTCTTCAACACGGCCGCGCCGGCCATCATTCAGCAGCGGATCGGCGGTGGTTTTTCGTATGTGGCCGGCGACCGCGTGACGCTCGAGGCCGCCCTGCAGTACGGCTTCAACAATTCCATCGAAGGACCGTGGGAGATGCCGGGGTTCGGTCCGGTCCCGGGCACCTCGGTCACGCATGAACTCGCCACGTTCATCGCCGTGCTCGGGGTGAACGTGCGCCTATAATCCGCCCTCTTTCATTCTTTACGACACTATATTTCCGGGAACGAACATGGCAACGACCGCCAGGGACCGCATCGCCAACTTTCTCACGGCCATGCTCAAGATGAGCGCCCCGCCCATGCGCGTCGGGGTAGCCGAGCCGGCCGGCGACGGCGCGGCGCAGGCCTTCGGCCCGCCCGCCTTCCATCCCACCGACCGGAAGCCGGAGCCGGTGGACCTCACGACGGTGATCCATCCCGACGGGCGCATGAGCCAGTACCCGCCGCCCGAGAAGTGGAACGACTGGGTGGAGTGGGACGGCAAGGAATGGCCCCGCCGGGTGGCCCGCCGCTACACGCTCGTGCCGACGGTGTGCTTCAATTGTGAGAGCGCCTGCGGGCTGCTCGCCTACGTGGACCGCGAGACGCTGGCCATCCGCAAGTTCGAGGGCAACCCGAAGCATCCCGGCAGCCGGGGCCGCAACTGCGCCAAAGGCCCGGCCACCATCAACCAGATCTACGACCCCGAGCGCATCCTCTACCCGCTCAAGCGCGTGGGCAAACGCGGCGAGGGGCGGTGGAAACGCATCTCGTGGGAGGAGGCCCTCAACGAGATCGGCGAGAAGATGCGGGAGAGCCGCAAAAAACGCCGCGACGGCATCATGTACCACGTCGGAAGACCCGGCGAGGACGGCTATACCAACCGCGCCATCCAGTCGTGGGGCGTGGACGGGCACAACAGCCACACGAACATCTGCTCGGCCGGCGCCCGGGCCGGATACTACTTCTGGAGCGGCTTCGACCGCCCCAGCCCCGACTACGCCAATGCCCGAACCATCCTCCTCATCTCCAGCCACCTCGAGACGGGCCACTACTTCAACCCGCACGCCCAGCGCATCATGGAGGCGATGCAGAACGGCGCCAAGCTCATCACACTCGACCCGCGCCTGAGCAATACCGCCTCGAAAAGCGACGTGTGGCTGCCCACCTGGCCCGGCAGCGAATCGACCCTGCTGCTCGCCATCGCAAACTACCTCATCCAGAACGACCGGTATGACCGGGATTTCGTCCGCCGGTGGGTCAACTGGGAGGAGACGCTCGCCTTCTTCAAAACGAAGCCCTATCCCGAGGTTGCCTTCGAACTCGAGGGCGAAGGCACGTTCGAGGACTTCGACCGGCTGCTCAAGACGTTGTATGCGGGCTACACGTTCGAGCGCGCCGCCGAGGAATCGCAGGTGCCCGTCGAGCGCATCCGGCAGGCGGCGGAGTACGTGGCCGACTGCCAGGGACGCCTCGCCTCGCACACCTGGCGAAGCGCCTCCATCGGCAACCTCGGCGGGTGGCAGGTGGCGCGCTGCCTGTTCTTCCTCAACGTGCTCACCGGTTCGGTCGGCACGCGCGGCGGCACGTCGGGCAACTCGTGGAACAAGTTCGTCCCGAAACCCTTCGATCAGCCCCCGCCCTTCAACGCCTGGAACGAGCTTCACCTGCCGCACGAGTGGCCGCTCGCCCACTACGAGATGAGCTTCCTCCTGCCCCATTTCCTCGAAGAGGGGCGCGGCGAAGTGGACGTGTACTTCACCCGCGTCTACAACCCGATGTGGATCAACCCCGACGGGTTCATGTGGCTGAAGGCCCTCCGCGACGAGGACAAGATCAAGTGCCACGTGGCGCTGACGCCGACGTGGAACGAGAGCGCGTGGTTCGCCGACTACGTGCTGCCGATGGGCCACTCGGGCGAGCGGCACGACCTCATGAGCCAGGAGACGCACGCCGGGCAATGGATCGCCTTCCGGCAGCCCGTGCGCCGCGTGGCGATGGAACGCCTCGGTCAAAAGGTGCGGTATACGTACGAGGCCAACCCCGGCGAGGTGTGGGAGGAAAACGAGTTCTGGATCGAACTCTCCGTCCGCATGGACCCCGACGGCAGTCTCGGCATCCGGCAACACTTCGAGAGCCCGTATCGCCCCGGCGAGATCATCACCGTGGAAGAGTATTACCGGTGGATCTTCGAAAACAGCGTGCCCGGCCTCCCCGAAGCCGCCGCCCGGGAGGGCCTGACGCCGCTCGAATACATGCGCAAATACGCCGCCTTCGAGGTTACGCGGGACCACTATACGCCGTACGAGAAGACCGTCTCGGCCGAGGGAGCGCAGGTCGACGAAGCGGGCCGGATCGTCACGGAGAAGGGCGTCGCGGGCGTGATGGTCGACGGCGAGGCGAAGGTGGGCTTCACCACGCCGAGCCGCAAGCTCGAGTTCTTCTCGCCCACGCTCCGCGACTGGGGCTGGCCCGAGATCGAATACACCCTCCCGTGGGACCTCAAGAGCCACGTCCACCCCGACCACATCGACCGCTCGAAGGGAGAGATGCTCCTCCTGCCGAATTTCCGGCTCCCGACGCTCATCCACACGCGGAGCGCCAACGCGAAGTGGCTCTATGAGATCAGCCACAAGAACCCCGTGTGGATGCATCCCTCGGACGCCGAGCGCCTCGGCGTGCGGAGCGGCGACCTCGTGCGCGTCGAGACCGAGATCGGGTATTTCGTCGACAAGGTGTGGGTGACCGAGGGCATCAAACCCGGCATCATCGCCATGAGCCACCACCTCGGTCGCTGGCGGCTGGAGGAGGACGCGGGCGTCAACAAGGGCGCCTCGAACCTCGTCCGCCTCGACGAAGACGCGCAGGGCGGGCACAAGCTCAACGTCCTCCACGGCGCGAAGGCGTGGAAGTCGTGGGACCCCGACACCGAACGCATCTGGTGGGAGGACGTGGGCGTGCACCAGAACCTCACGCACGGCGTCCATCCCGATCCGATCAGCGGGGCGCATTGCTGGCTTCAGAAAGCCCACAACGTCCGCAAGGCCGAGCCGGGCGACCGCCACGGCGACGTGTACGTGGACGTCAACCGCTCGATGCAAACGTACCGGGAATGGCTGGCCCTGACCCGCTCGGCCGTCGATCACAGCCCCGACGGGTTGCGGCGTCCGTGGTGGCTCAAACGCCCGCTCAAGCCGGTGAAAGAGGCGTACCGGCTCCCCGCGCACCCCTTCGGAAGATGACCGCCGCCGCGGCACACTGACGGAGTTTCTCCCACAGCCCGATGCGGGCACGAACGGGTTTCTTCTCATCGGGCGAATGCCGATCTTGCGCCGTATGACCATGCGCGGGCGACAGGCCGTCGCCGGGCTCCCTTTCTTCCTCACCATCGATCCTGAACAGCCATGGCAGACTCTCCGAGCAACGGGATGGCAACCCTCGAAGCGCGACTGAACGAGCCCGACACGGCGGCGGCCCTGAACCGTCTCATCGACCGCATCGACACGCTCGAGAGCGCCGTCGACAAGCTGGCGACGATGATGGCGCAGGGGCCGGGCATGGCCTCCATGTTCGTCGATATCGCCGACGACACCGCCGCCCACATGATGGACGCCGGCATCGACCTCGACGCGCGCATGAAGAACGCGCTCACGCTCGCCGAAAAGCTCACCGCTCCGAAGACCGTGGAGGTGCTCGGCGGTCTCATCGACCGCATCGACCGGCTCGAACGACTCAATGCGTTCGCCGAGCAGGCCCCGGGCATGGCCTCCATGTTCGTCGACATCGCCGACGACACCGCCGCCCACATGATGGACGCCGGCATCGACCTCGACGCGCGCATGAAGGACGCCCTCGCCCTCACGGAGAAGCTGACCGAGCCCCGGAACATGCAGATCCTCTCGGGCCTCGTGGACCGGCTCGATCAGTTGGAGGAAGCGCTGGCGACGACCGACCAGGCCCCCGGCATGATCGCCATGTTCGTCGACATCGCCGATGAGATGTTCAAGGAGGCCATCGATGCCGGCGTGGACGTGGAGAAAGGCATCATTCAGGGCGCGAAGGCCGCCATTGCTTTCGGGCAGATCCTCGGGCCGCACGAGCTTGAATCGATCAAGGCGCTGGTCACCTCCGGCGTGCTCGAACCGAAGGCGGTCAACGCCGTGGCCGGCGCCGGGCGCGCACTTGCGGCGAGTCAGGAGACCCCTGCCGAACCGATCGGCCCGCTCGGGCTGCTGCGCTCGCTCCGGGACCCGGACATCCAGAAGGCCCTCGGCTTCCTCATCAAGTTTGCCAAATATTTCGGTCGCGAGGACCTCACCTAGCATTCCTCCGGAGCTCCGCTCCTCGCTCCCGCACCTGGCTCACGGGACGGCATCTACCGGCGTCGCGCGGCAGACGGTATGCATCCGAAGGAGCGCTTCGGGGAAGTCGTCGAAGATGCGGCGTCCGCGTTCGCTCTCGGGGTCGTGGCACGTCAGGCAGGCTCCGACGCGGAGGATGCGTTGTTGTTCGCGCCGGGAGAAGGGGCGTGCGTCGAGGCGCGTGGCGGAAGCGCCGGTTCGCGTCTGAAGGAAGGGCGTCCAGGCATCGGCGGGGAGGCCGTCGCGAAGGGGCGCGAAGGCCGGAGCAAAGTGCCACGAAGCCGCCGCGCCGTTCGTCTCCAGCGTCAGGCGGCCGCGTCCGAAGCCGAGCGCGATCGGGTCGCGGTGGCACGCATCGCACGCCCGCCCCCCGGCGGCCACGGTGTGCGGCGCGGCAGGCGCGAAGAGCCGGTGGAACGTCCCTTCCTCACGCAGGCTTCCCCCGTCGTCGTCGACCGGGCGCCGGTGCGTATTCAGCGTCATGATCATGCCGGGCGCAAACGGCTCAATGCGCGAAGCGCCGGTCGCCGCGTCCTCCCGGACGCCGAGCGTCGGCGCATCGGCGAAGAAGTCGGAGGCGAACTCGCGCCACGTCCCGTCCTCGTCGCGCTGGGTATGGCACCCCACGCACTGTGGAGCCCACGCGGTGTGACAACTCCGGCACGCGAGCCGCTCATGTCCCCGACGCGCGCACGCTTCGGCGGGCGGCGAGAGCCGGAAGCGGCGGCGCTCCAGCTTCGTTTCGAGCACCGGGCGCCCCTCTTCGAGAAAGACATTGACGAGCGCCCGACCCGTCTTTCCCGCCTTCAGAAAACGACGCCCGGGGAGATCGCGTCCATACCGGAGGCGAAGGATCGTGCGGGATTCCTCGTCGAGTTCGTCCCATCCGAGCGTCTCGGGCGTCTCCGCCGCGTGGCAGCTTTCACACGTGATCTCGAGCTGTTCGCCCTCATGCCGATAGATACGCCCGTCGCCCATCGTCTCGCGCGCGGTGTGGCAGTCGATGCACGCGAGTCCGAGCGCGTGGTGCGCATCTTCCGTCCGGCGTTCGAACACCCGTCCGTCGGCGAGGCGGCGGTGCTCCGGGTCGTCTGCGGACACGTCGGCGTGGGCCAGGAGCGTCTCGTGCCACCCCTCATAGTTCGTGCTGATGCGTCCCGAACGGCTGTGGCAGCCGAAGCAGTGGTCGTCGGAGACGTCGATCGAGAGCGCGGGGTGGAAGTCCGGCGTGCGGGGGCGGTCGTACCGGACGTGACACGCCACACAGCCGCCTCCGCGGGAAAGCTCGGTGACGGGGCCCGGCTCGGTCTTTTCGCGGGCGAGGTGGCACGAGGCGCAGAGTTGCCGGAGGTGTGTGTCGGCGAGGCTCTCACCGAGGTCCGCCATCGTAGCGAGGCCGTCCGGGGTGGGCTGCTCGCCGAAAACGAAGCGATCCACGGCCACGATGCCGCGCGCGGTGGCCATGAGCGACTGCGCCACGCGCGCCGTCACGCCGGGGTGGCAGCCCGCCTGCCCGCACGTCTCCGCCGCCCGGTCGAGGTTGCCCGGCACACGGATCAGGCCCTCGTGCGCTTCGGCCTCATCGAGGGCCTCCGGTCGCCCGGCGTGGCACGCCGCGCACCCGACGACCGGCGGCGCGTGCGCCTCGGAGAGCCCCTCGGGCACGCCGTGACACGTCACACAGCTTTCGGCTTTCGCGGCGACGGGCGAACCGATGGGCGCGGGAGCCTCCCGGCGCACGGACGCGCCATAGATCCACACGAGCGCCACCAACGCCGCCGTCAGAAGTGCGACGAGCGCCAAAGTGCGAAAAAAGGGAGCGGGGGCGGATGCCGGCATGGCCTGCCTCGTGAAGACGACGGGGAAACGGCGATGCCGGAGAAGATACGCGCAGGCGCGAAGTGCGGGAAGGAAAAAGTGCGGGCGAGGTCAGCAGCCTTCGTCCACGACGCCTGCGGCCCGGGGCCGGAGCACCGGCGTCACCGCACGGGGGCGTTCCACGGGCGCCTCGACGGTCTTTCCGGAGAAATAGTTCGCCAGTGCGAGGCGTTCCCGATACTGTTCCCACGCCGTCTCCGGCGCGTCGGCGGGCGGCGCATCGGGGTTGAGGACGCGGGCTTTCCACGCCGCCACGCCGCCATCGAGCACGTACACGTCGGGGTGATACGGCTTGATGGCCCGCCACGCCGCGAGCGCCTCCGCCGTGTTGTCGGCATATACGATGATGGTCCGATGCGGCGGCAGGCTCTGCACCGTCGCCGGGTCTTCCAACTTGTTCGAGGGCACACAGATCGCCGTTTTGATGGCGCTTTGGTCGAACGCATCCTTTGAGCGGAGGTCGATGAGGAGATAGTCGTGATCCCCTTCGACGATCCACTGGCTCAGTTCGTCCGGCTGAATCAGATTTGCCTCTGCCTCCGGCGGCGTTTCCGGCTGCTCCACCTTCGGCGGCGGCAAGAGCAGGAGAACTACGGCCACGACCAGGCCCGCGATGATTCCGGTTTTGCTCACGTCACACCTCCTGAAGCTTCGGGTTGAATTTCCGTTCGGCCCATTCCGCGGCCACGAAGCCGACGAGGGCAATGACCATGACGAAGAAGCCGACCACGCCCGGCTTGACGCCCAGCCACTCCCACAGGGTCAACCGCCCGCTGAAGCCCTCGGTTTCCAGATTGAAGAATGTCATGATGGGTTTGAGCGGGACGAGTTCGGCAAAAATAAACATGCCGAGCATGCCGCCAAGCACCGAGAAGATGGCGTCGATGCGCGCCGTCATCACGCCGACGAGCGCCGTACCGGGGCAGTACCCGCCAATGATGAAGCCGAAGCCCATGATCAGCCCGCCCACGACGCCGGACCAGAGGTACGTCGGATTGATGTAGATCAGGTCGAGGTCGAGCAGGCCGAGCGAGCTAAAAACGATCAGCCCCGTCATCGTGGTGACGATGGCGGCGAACATGACCTTGAAGACCGCCATGTCCCGAAAATAGAATTGCATGGCCAGCTTGTCGGCATTGCCGAAGCCGGCCTGTTCGAGGAAGAAGCCGAAGCCGACGCCGAGGACGAAGGCGATCACGAAGTCCGTGAGTTCGGCGAATCCGAGACTGTCAACGAGAGGGAACATGATCGGTAGAATTTGGGAGGATATATCAGATCCAGAGTTTGCGCACGAACCACGCCAGTCCGTACGCTCCGGCGAAGATACAGAGCATCGTGATCCAGCTTCCGGCGGCGAGGGTGGCTCCGCCCGAGAGCGCGACGCCGCTCGTGCACCCCCGCGCCAGGCGCGCGCCGAAGCCGAAGAGCGTACCGCCGAGCATCGCATAGAGCAGGCGTTGCCGCGCCGTGATGCGCGGCCCGCGATGCAGTTCGAGATGCAGCCGTCCCGCCGACGCGCCCGAAATCAGCCCGCCCACGAGCACCCCCAGCGCTTCCCAGACGAGCCAGTTGTGCCACGGATTCTGCCCGTCACCGCCGTACTTCGAGAGATAAAAATTATTGTCCACATGCTCTTGCGAGACCACCTTCTCGGCCTGCACCACCGTCCGCATGAGCGCGCCCGAAGCGCCGAGGCCGCGCCCGGAAATCAGATAGGCCATCAACAGCACCAGTCCCAGCCCGATCCCCGCCACGTAGGGATTCATGTAGGTCGTGGGCTTTGCCTGAAAAGTTCTCATGTCTCAGTACCCGATCCATGTGGTCAATTGTCCGGCTTCCACGATGAAGAACCGGAAGATCAGCCCGCCCAGCAACACGAAGGCCGGGGCTATGAAGCGCGGCTGCGGGCGTCCCTTGAGATGGAAAGCTTCGAGCAGCAACGGCAACGCCAGACCGATCATCACCACGACCACCCAGAAGTAGGTCGTCAGTTCGCCGCCGAAGACCAGATGCGCCGCCGCCTGTTGCCGTTCCGGCCCGGACACCATGCCGATGAGCATCAACCCGATCAGGAACAGTTCGAGGGCGATCAGCCCGACGTCGATGCGCGTATAGAGGCGGTGTTCCTGCTCGTCCCGGCTCATCCACTGCACCAGCGCCGCGCCGGATGAGAGGCCGGAGACGAGGAAGATCGGGCCGAGGATGGCGGTGTTCCAGAAGGGCCGCGCGCCGTACGCGCTCAGCAGGATGCCGGTATAGATAC
Source organism: Rhodocaloribacter sp. (assembly GCF_056451265.1). NCBI lineage: Bacteria > Pseudomonadati > Rhodothermota > Rhodothermia > Rhodothermales > Rhodothermaceae > Rhodocaloribacter > Rhodocaloribacter sp. The sequence goes on from NZ_JBWOPL010000003.1 coordinate 29,644, forward strand.
CCAGCGCCACCCCCAGCCCGATGCCGAGGCCCGCGAGCTTCATGAGATGTTTCTCGGAGAAGGCCGCCGGCCCGCGCAGTCCCTTCCGCTCGGCCCAGGCGTACAGGCCCGGCCAGGTCTCCCGCATCGTCCCGGCGATCAGAAGCACGCTCACCGGCATGACCAGAAGCAGGATCCACGACCCCCACGACATCGGCGAGGTTACCTGAAACGTGGTGTAGAAGCGATAAACGTGGATCTTGTGTTCGAGATCGAGGAAGAGCGAAAAGAGCCCCACGCCAAGCACGACCGGCGTCCACACGAGCAGTCGCTGCGCCGCCGTAGGCGCGGCCTTGCGGCGCTGAAGCACGCTGAGCGCGCCGAGGATCAGCAGGCCCGCCGTGAGCCCGCCGAGAAAAAGATACACCGACACCTGCCACCGCCAGATGTCCAGCACCGGGTCGATGTCGGGATTCATTCTGTGGGTCGTGATGAATTCTTCCATGACGCACTCAGATCAGATAATACACGTTGGGCTCGGTGCCCGCCTCGGGGGCCAACACCTTGAAGGGACGGCTTTCGAGCAGCTTGCTGACGTTGCTTTCGGGATCGTTCAGGTCGCCGAAATGCATGCAATGCGTGGGGCACGAGGCCACACAGGCGGGGTCGAGCCCCTCCCGCACCCGATGGATACAGAACGTGCACTTGCTCACGTATCCTTCCGGGCGCACGTACCGGGCATCGTACGGGCACGCAGCGATGCAGGCCTTGCACCCGGTGCACATGTCGGGATCGACCAGCGTGATGTTGCTCTCGTCATCGACGAAGCTCGCGCCCGTGGGGCAGGCGTGGACGCACGGCGGGTTCGAGCAGTGATTGCATCGCTCCGAGCGATATTCCATGTGAAGGTTCGGAAAGACGCCCGTAACCGACTCCACGATCCAGTCCCGGCAGAAGCCCTCCGGCACCTCGTTCTCCATCTTGCAGGCCACCACGCAATCCCCACAGCCGATGCACAGCTTGGTGTCGATGACCATGGCGTACCGTTTCTTCGCCGCCATCTATACGCCCTCCGTAATAAACGTGACAAAGTTCGAGCGCCGGCCCGTGCCGCCCATCAGAGGATCGATCTTGACCGTGGTGCACATCTCATTGTCGTCGGCGCCTCTTCCGAAGCCGCGCTTCAGGCGGGGATCCGAATGGCCGAAGCCGTGCACCATGTACACGCAGTCCGGCCGGATCCGCTCGGTGATGCGGGTGCGGATGGGGAACTGCGACGTCTTGCCGTCCTGATTTTGCATTTTCACGTATTGCCCCGCCTTCAGGCCCCAGTCCGCCGCCACCTGCGGGTTGATCCACAACTCATTCTCCGGCATGAGTTCGGTGAAGATGGGGCTGTTCGTGGTGCGGGAGAACGTATGGAACGGCGAGCGCCCCTGAAGCAGGCGGTAGAAGCCGTCGGGCGGCTGGGCATGCGGCGTATAGCGCGGGATCGGGTCGAAACCCGCGTCGGCCATCTGTTGCGAGTACAGTTCGATCTTGCCGCTCGGCGTGTTGAAGCTCACCTCTTCGTCGGGCTGATAATAATTGGGTCCCTGCGACGGGAGCGTCTTCACGCCGAGTTTGCGCATCTCTTCGAGCGACGAGCCGACCTGCTTCAGCCGGTAATCGAGATAGGCCTCCATGTCCGCCCACGGGAAATAGTCCTCCAGGCCCATCATCCCGGCGAGTTTTTTGACCATCCACGCGGAGGGCTTGCTCTCATAGGCCGGCTCGAAGGCGGGCGTGCGGACGGCGATCTGCGGGACGCGCCCCGGCGAGGTGCGGATGTCGTCGTAGCGTTCGAGGTACGTGCACTCGGGCAGCACCACGTCGGCCCATCCGGTAATCTCCGCGGGCAGGATGTCTACGGCGATCATCAGGTCGAGCTTTTGAATGGCCGCGATGGTCTTCTCCGGCTCGGGGAGCGAATAGATGAGGTTGCTGCCGTAGACCAGCCAGGCCTTGATCTGCTTCTCGGGATCGGGCGGCTCGAGCGTCATGTCGCGGACGTGCGAGGCCACGGGCGAGAGCGCCCACGGGTACAGCGCGCGCGTGAAGTCGCACGGCGACCAGGCCGGTTTGGGAAACGGCGGGTGCGGGTAGGCGGGCACGTGGGCGCTCTGCGGGATGTAGAAGCCGCCCTTGCGTCCCCAGCTTCCGAGCAGCGCGTTCAGGATGGCAATGGCGCGCGAGCGCTGCGTGTCGTCGCCGTACCACGTGACGTGCCGCCCCGGATGCACCAGCGTCGCCGGCGCGTGCAGGGCCATCAGGCGCGCCGTCTCGCGAATCACCTCGGGTTTGATCGAGGTGATCGGGTAGGCCCACTCCGGCGTGTTTTCCCGGACGGCTTCCTTGAGCTTATCGAGCCCGACGGTATAGCGCGCGACGTAGTCCTGGTCATACAACCCTTCTTCGAGGACGACGTTGATCCATGCCAGCAGCAACGCAACGTCCGTGGCGGGTTTGATCGGCAACCAGTGGCGGGCCTTGCTCGCGGCCACGGAGAAGCGCGGATCGACCACGATCACCTCCGTGCCCCGGGCAAGCGCCTTGCTCATCTCCTGCACCTGTCCGTTGTGCAGGTTCTCGCCGATGTGCGAGCCGATGAGCACGAGACAACGGCTGTTCTCGATGTCCGTGCGCTCGGGCGAGCCGACCGTCTCGCCGTAGGTCAGGTAGAACCCGGCCGCGCGAGGGCCTCGGCACTGTGCAAACGATGGCGCGGCGATGCAATTCGCGCCGAAAGCCTTCACGAGCGTCTTCCAGTGCGCGGCGCCGTTGCCGTGGCTGAACATGGCCAGCGATTCCGGCCCGTGCGTCTCTTTGAGCGCCTGCAGCCGCTCAGCGATGAACCCGAGCGCCTCGTCCCAGCTCACCTCCTTGAACGTCTGTCGACCGTCCTTCTCCACTCGAATCAGCGGGCGCTGCAAACGATTCGGGTCGTTATAAAGGCCCAGCCCGCTCGAGCCGCGCGTGCACAGGCGCCCGTGCGAATGCAAGTCTTCGTCGTGGCCGATGATCTTCCAGGGGCGGCCGTTTTTCGTGTACGCCCAGCCTGCGCATTTCCAGAAGCAAATTTCACAATACGTGGGCGCGCGCGTGATGACGTCGCCGGGCTGAACGGGGAAGGTCTTCGCGGCGCTCGGCCCCCATTCGAAGACCTTCGGGGCCAACGACATCGACCCGAGCCCCAGCGCGCCGATTTTGATGAACTCGCGGCGGTTGACGGACATATCCGTTTCGAGATAAGGTTGGATGATGCATTCCGGAAGGCTCCCCGCACCAACCGGGCGCCGGGGCGCAGTCCGGGCGGGAAATTATGAGGTCCCTTCCGGCCCATTTGAACGCTTTTCCCGAGCCGCTCTGTAGGGCCTCGACCCCCAGGCCCTGACAGGAATTCCCCCACAACGGCCGATAGGTTTAAAAAATATATTTATCCTGTATGACATGTAATAACATGTTGCTCCCAGGAGTCTATCCGTGTATCTTTGGGCCTTCCAGCCACACACCAACCAGGAGAACTGCTGCATGAAAGATCACTATCAGGTCCTCGTCGTCGGCGGAGGAACCGCCGGGCTCACCGTCGCCGCCCAGTTGCGCAATCAGGCCGATCCGCCCGAGGTGGCCATCATCGAGCCCTCCGAGAAGCACTATTACCAGCCGATCTGGACCCTCGTCGGGGGAGGCGTCTTTCCTCGCGAAATCTCCGAACGGGACGAAGCCGACTTCATCCCCGACGGCGCGGTCTGGATCCGGGATGCCGTCGCCTCGTTCGACCCCGACGCCAACACCGTCGCCACGCGCGACGGGAAGACCATCGGATACGACTACCTCGTCGTCTGCCCCGGCATTCAGATCGACTGGGACAAGATCCCGGGACTGGCGGAATCGCTCGGCTCGAACGGTGTGTGCAGCAATTACTCGTATGAGACGGTCCCGTACACCTGGGAGACGCTGCGTCATCTCAAGGGCGGGCGCGCGATCTTCACGCAGCCTGCGACGCCCATCAAATGCGGCGGCGCCCCTCAGAAGATCATGTACCTGACGGCGGATCACCTTCGCCTGAAGGGCGCGCTCGACGACACCGACATTCAGTTCATGTCTCCGGGCCTGGTGGTTTTCGGGGTGAAAGCGTTCGAGCGCACGTTGAAGAAGGTCATCGCCCGGTACGGCATCACCTTCAACATTCAGCATGAGCTCGTCGAGGTGCGCGGAGATAAGGGAGAAGCGGTCTTCAAGGTGACGGCCGAAGACGGAAGCGTTTCGGAGAAGGTGCTTTCGTTCGACATGCTCCACGTGACGCCCCCGCAGAGCGCGCCGGACTTCATCAAGCAGAGTCCGCTCGCCAACGCCGAGGGCTGGGTGGACGTAGACCCCTCCACGCTTCAGCACAACCGGTATCCGAACGTCTTCGGCCTGGGCGACGCCGGCGGCACGCCCAATGCCAAGACCGGCGCCGCCGTGCGCAAGCAGGCGCCCACCGTCGTGCAGAACCTGTTGCAGTACATGGCCACCGGCTACCTCGACGACCCCGTCGTCTACAAAGGTTACTCCTCCTGTCCGCTCGTGACCGGATACGGAAAGCTGGTGCTGGCCGAATTCGACTACGACAACCAGCCCATGCCCTCCTTCCCGTTCGACACGACGCAGGAGCGATACAGCATGTATGCGCTCAAGGTCTACGGCCTGCCGCAGATGTACTGGCACGGCATGCTTCGGGGGCGGGTATAAATTCTGATTATTCTTTCGTATATATAAAAGAAGCGCGCAGCTCCCCACTGCCGCTCACCCGTGCGTCGAAACACAACCTACATGAGCGGGTGCAGGCTCACCTCCTGCGCTTTGTCTGCTCTTATGCCTGAAACTCACTCCTTGCTCGCGCGCAGCCGGGCCTATCACCTGCTCAGTCGCCTCTATTTCGAGGGATTGAGCCCGGTGCTCTTGCCCGCCGTGGAAGCCACACCCGAACTGGCGGAAGCTCTGCCGACGTCCTTTTCCCCCGATGAGGCCGCGGCGGATTACCAGCACCTGTTCGGGTTTAACGTCTTCCCCTTTGCCAGCGTCTTCCTCGATCCCCGGGGCATGCTCGACGGTCCCGTGACCGATTACGTCCGGCGACAGTTTCAACGGGCCGGATGTCCGACGCCCCTCACCGGAGAGGCCCCCGACCACCTCGGGCAAGAGTTGACCCTGCTGACCTTCCTCGCGCGGGCGGAAGCCGGAGCGTGGATCGACGGGCTGCCCACCGAGGCCGAGCGCATCCGCCGCCTCGAACGCCGGTTCATGGACGAACACCTGCTCGGCTGGCTGGTTGCTTTCACCCGGGCCGTCCGGGACGAGGGCTTCCCCTTCTTCACCGTCCTGGCCGAATTGACGCTGGATCTCGTGCTCGACCACCGCTCCGCGCTGGGCTACGGCGGGCGGATGACCTCAAAACGTTTCACCCTGCCCGAGCCGCCCCCGCTCCTCGACGACCCGCGCACCGGTCTGAAGGACATCGCGGCCTACCTCACCACGACGCCGTGGGCCGGCCTGTTCCTCAGCCGCGACGCCATCACCCGCCTCGGACGCCGCGCCGGTGTGCCCCGCGGCTTCGGCGACCGCACCCAGATGCTCGCCAACCTCTTCCGCGCCGCCGCCGAATACGACCGCCTCGACGTCGTGCTCGAACACCTGACGGCCCTGACCGCCACATGGCGCGCGCACTACGTCGCTCTCTGCGCGCGAAACACACCCGGCCTCTCCGATATCGTGGACGTGTGGACCGAACGCCTCGCCACGACCGACCGCCTCCTCGACCGCCTCCGCGAAGCCGCCCGCCAGCCCAACGGGCTCCGCGAAAGCTCCTGAGTTGCTTCGCGGAACGCCCGTTCCTTCGCGACGGGTTGCCCGCCCCCGCATCCTCCCGGCGGCGCATCCGTAGAGGCGGCGTTTCCGTCGATGCGCCGGAGCACTTGTCATTAAGGCGCGCAGGCTTCATATTGCGCCCATCCGCTCCCGACACCGTCGGCCCTCTTTACCACCGCCTATGCTTGATTTCAACCCCGTCGATCTCATCATCGCCAAACGGGACGGGCGGGCGCTCACGCCCGAACAGATCCGCGCCCTCGTGGCGGCCTACACGCGCGGCGACGTGCCCGACTATCAGATGAGCGCCTTTCTCATGGCCGCTTTCCTCCGGGGCATGAACGAGGAAGAAGCCTTTGCGCTGACCGATGCGATGCTCCATTCGGGCGTCGTGCTCGATCTCTCGGACATCCCCGGTGTGAAGGTGGACAAGCACTCCACGGGCGGCGTCGGCGACAAGGTCTCGCTCATCCTTGCCCCGCTCGTGGCGGCCTGCGGCGTGCCCGTGCCGATGATCTCCGGGCGCGGCCTCGGTCACAGCGGCGGCACCCTCGACAAGCTCGAAGCCATCCCCGGCTTCCGCACCGACCTCTCCATCGACGACTACCGGCGGCTGCTCGCCCGCCTCGGCGTGGTGATGATCGGGCAGACCGCCGAGATCGCCCCCGCCGACCGCAAGCTCTACGCCCTCCGCGACGTGACGGGCGCCGTCGAATTCATCCCCTTCATCGCCGCCTCGATCATGAGCAAGAAGCTGGCCGAGGGCATCGACGCGCTCGTGCTCGACGTCAAGTGTGGGCGGGGCGCGTTCATGAAGCGGGAGGCCGACGCCCGGCGGCTGGCCGAGACGCTCGTCGGCATCGGCGAGCAGTTCGGCAAGCGCACCGTGGCCCTGCTGACCGACATGGAGACCCCCCTCGGCCGCGGCATCGGCAACTGGCCCGAGACGGCGGAAGCCATCCGCTGCCTCCACGGCGAAGACGTCCCGGACGTGATGGAGGTGACCTACGCGCTGGCGGGCGAGATGCTCTGCCTCGGCGGCGCGGCGGCCTCGCCGGAAGAGGGCGTCGCGCGCGCCAGGGAAACCCTTGCCTCGGGCCGGGCCCTCGACCGCTTCATCGCCCTCGTCGAAGCCCAGGGCGGCGACGCTTCCGTCGTGCGAGACCCCGCGCGGCGGGCCGACGCCGAACCCGTAGCCGAAGTGCGCGCCCCCGACGACGCGACGGGCTTCGTGGCCGGCCTCGACGCGCTCGCGCTCGGCTGGACCGCCGTGGCCATGGGCGCCGGACGCCGCCGCAAAGAAGACCCCGTGGACCCCACCGCCGGCATCACCCTCAACAAAAAGCCCGGCGACCCCGTAAAGCCCGGCGAGGTGCTGGCCCGCCTGCACACCCGAAAGACCGGACAGATCCCGGACTTCCGGGACGCCGTCGCGCGGGCCTTCACCTTCAGCGAAGCGCCGGCGGCGCCCGCCTCTCGCCTCCTCAACCGCTATGCCGACGGGCAATGGGCGAACTCTTGAACGCCGCGCATCGTTACACGCATGATTCGCTATCTCTCGAAAAAAACAAAACTTCCCGGCCCATGCCGACCCGACAGCGTCGAAGGTTTGCTATATTTGAGCCGGGCGCCATCCCCTACGTCCCTGCCTCCCAAACCCTAACCCCTTCGGACTATGTCACTCTGGTCACGTTTTTCGCGCTGGATCAAATCCATCTTCGGCGGCGCCATTTCCGCCCTCGAAGACCCGCGCCTGATTCTGGAACAAAACATTCGGGAGCTGAACGATCAGGTCCCAAAGATGAACGAGAACATCGCGACGGTGAAGGCCAACGTGATGCTGCTGCAGAAAGAGGTGCGGCGGTATGAGCGTGAGATCAAGGACCTGACGGCGAAGGTCAAAGCCGGCATCCAGGCGGGCCGCGACGACATCGCCGAGCAGTATGCCGTGCGGCTCGAGAGCGTGCGCGAGGCGCTCAGCCGAACGAGCGAGCAGCTCAAGTATGCCTCGGCGGCGTACGACAAGGCGCTCCAGGTCAAGAAAGCCTTCATGCGCGAGAAAGAGCGCAAGATTCAGGAAGCGAAAGACGCCCTGCGCGCCCACGAACGCGCCCGGTGGCAGTCCAAGATCGCCGACACGCTCGAACAGTTCGAAGTCGCGGGCGTCGATGCCACGCACGACGAGATGCTCAACCGCCTCAACGAGGAGACGGCCCGTCAGGAAGCCCGCATGGAGATGGCCCTGGACTCCATCGACACCGACGCGATGCGGATCGAGGAAGACGCCCAGCAGATCCGCGCCCAGGAGCTCGTCAAGCAGTTCAAGCTCGAGATGGGCGTGACCGACGAGGGCGCCGAAGCCGAACCCCGCCTCGAAGTGCCGGAAGAGCAGGCCGAGCGCGGCGCGAAGACCATCGGCAAACAGCGTTCACAGACCGAATGAACCGGATCGCCGGTTTCGCGGCGCGAGGCGGCGATCCGAGGCGCGCCGCCGCCCGAAACCCGCGACCCCCAGCCTGAAAGCCCATGACGCCGGAAGCGTATCAACGGATCAAGGAGGCCGAGAAAGAGCACCTGCGCAAACTCAAGGCGCTCAAGCGGACCGTGCGCCGCCTCGAACGACAGAAGAAGCTCAACCAGGCGCTGGAGAACATCACCGGCGGGCGCGAGCGGGTGCTCGACACGCACGAGGAGATGATGGAGCAGCTGGCGATGGAGACGGCCCTGAGCGAGGCGCGCCTGGAGATGGCGCTCGAAGCGGAGCAGGCCGTGACCGAAGCCGAGGCCCGCGCCGCTCTGGAGGAAGACCTTCAAAAGGCGCGGGCGCGGGAACTCATCCGCCGGATAAAACTAGAGGTGGGATCGCCCGAGGCTGCGCCGGACCCTCCCGCCCGGCGCCCGACACCGTCTCCGGCGGAAGCGCCCGAAAAGCCGGTGTCCGACGCCCCCGCGCCGCCGCAAGGACTTCCGGAGAAAACCATCGGGCGGATGAAACCTTAGGGGCACGGCCCGCCGTATCGCACGCGGCGGCCTCCCCCGGTCCGGCGACCGCTTCGCCCACAGCCGTTGTTCAGGAGCGCATGAACGAAGCCGAGATCAATTATACCAAAGAAGCCTTTCTGCATCCGTGGAACCTGACGTTCCTCATCGTCTCGATGTTGCTCGCCTTCACGATCAGCCTCTTTTCGGGAAGCCCCGACTGGCTCTTCGACACCCTCCTGCTCTTCGCCGCCGCCGGCGAGCTGCTCTACCTCGGCATCATGCCGCGCCAGGAGCGTTTCCGACGCGCCGTCAAATCGCAACGCGCCGCCGAGTTCGCCAAGCCGCCCTCCCAAAAGGAGATCTTCCAGCATCTGACCAAGATCAGTCAGCGGCGGTATGCCCGGCTCCGGAAGCTCCAGAAAGACATCGCCGCCAACTATCGCAAGCTCAGTTATGCCTCGCAGGGCATGCTCGACAGCCACCTCAAAAAAATTAACGGACTGCTCGATTCGTACCTGAACCTCCTCTATCAGAAGGAACGGTACGAGTATTCCTCCCGAAACAAAACCGAGCTCGAGGTGGTGCGCGCCATCGAGGATCTGCGCGAAGACATGGAAGACGATTCGCCGCGCGTGAAGGCCATCAAAAAACGCCGCATGCGCATCCTCGAACAGCGGCTCGAACGCTTCAAGAAAGGACAGGAAAACCTCGAGATCATCGAAGCGCAGCTGGAGACCATCGAGGACGTGATCAAGTACATCCACGAGCAGTCGCTGACGCTGCGCAACCCTGAGGAGATCACCTTCCAGCTCGACACGCTGCTCTCCGAGGTCGAGGAGACCGAAGCCTCCGTCGAAGAGATCGAGCAAGTCTTCGCCCGCCCCGCCGACCTGCTCAGCGACCTCGACACGTTCGAGGATCCCACCCGGGATCGCGCCTCGGACGCGGAACGGTCGCGCCTGAAGAACTGACCCGCGACGCCGGAAGCGGGCGGATGCCGTGCGCCGGTCCGCCCTCCCGTCTTTTTGATCGATGCTCCCACACCCACCCCTCCCGAAAATGACGTTTGAAACCCTGCTTTACGAAGTCGACGGCGACGGCATCGCCCTCGTCACGATCAACCGTCCGGACAAGCTCAACGCGCTCAATGCGACCGTCATCGACGAGCTCGACCGGTGTTTTGCGGCGATGGAGACGGACGAGGCCGTGCGCGGGGTCGTGCTGACGGGGGCCGGGCCGAAGAGCTTCGTCGCCGGCGCGGACATCTCCCGTTTCCCCGACCTCGACGCCGTCTCGGGTCGCCGGATGGCGCTGCGCGGGCAGGCCGTCTTCAACCGGATCGAGGCGATGCCCCGGCCCGTGGTGGCCGCCGTCAACGGCTACGCGCTCGGCGGCGGGTGCGAGCTGGCGATGGCGTGCCACCTGCGCGTGGCTTCCGAGAACGCCCGCTTCGGGCAGCCGGAGGTCGACCTCGGCCTCATCCCCGGCTACGGCGGCACGCAACGCCTGCCCCGGCTCGTCGGGCGCGGCCTCGCCACGGAGATGATCCTCACCGGCGCGCCCATCGACGCGCACCGCGCCCACGCCATCGGACTGGTCAACCGCGTCGTGCCCGCCGAAGAGCTCCTCGACGCCGCCAGGAGCCTGGCCGCGACCATCGCGAAGAAGGCTCCGGTGGCCGTGGCGCTCTCGCTCGAAGCCATCCGGACCGGCGAGCGCGACCTGCCGCACGGGCTGGCCCACGAGGCGGCGCTCTTCGGACAAACCTGCGCCACGGAAGACTTCAAAGAGGGCGTGGCCGCCTTCCTCGAACGAAGGAAACCCGTGTTCAAGGGACGTTGACGCACGGTTCCCCCACCATCCCCGCATCGCGTGCCTCCGGAAGCGACCCTCGAAACCTCTGACATGGAGCTTTTTCTCATCCTTCTGATGCTCGGCCTGAGCGCGTTCTTCTCCGGCTCGGAGATCGCCTTCGTGACCGCCAACCGGTTGCGCGTGGAGGTCTTTGCGCGGCGAGGCGGGCGCGCGGCCCCCATCGTCCAGCGGTTTCTCCAGAACCCCTCCGACCTCCTCACGACGACACTCGTGGGCAACAACCTGGCGCTCGTCGTCTACTCGACGCTGATGGCGTTCTACCTCGAACCGCCGCTCCGGCATTTCTTCGAACAGAGCCTGAGCCCCGCCACCGCCGAAGTCCTCGTCCTTGCCACGCAGACCATCGTCGCGTCGGCCATCGTGCTCCTCTTCGGCGAGATCGTGCCCAAGACGATCATGCGCGAGTTCGCCAACCGCGCCGTCTTCCTCATGGCCGTGCCGCTCCGCATCACGTACGCGCTGCTGCTCCCGCTCATCAAGCTCGCCGGGTGGGCCGCCACGGCGCTCATCCGCCTCTTCGGAGCCGACGCCGACACCTTCACTCAGTTCATGCGCCGCGACTTCGAGCTGATGATCGAGGAGAGCAAACAGAGCGGCGAACTCGACCTCGACGAGGAGGAAAGCGAACTGCTCTCGAACGTCTTCGCCATGAGCACCATCCGCGTCAAGGAGTCGATGGTGCCGCGCACGGAGATCGTGGCCGTGGAGGAGCACACGTCGCTCGAAGCGCTCCGGCAGCGGTTCATCGAATCCGGCCACTCGAAACTGCCCGTCTACCGCGAGAACATCGACAACATCGTCGGCATCGCCTTCGCCTATGACCTCTTCGACGAACCGGAGTCGCTCGCCGAGATGATGCGCCCGGCGTACTTCGTCCCCGAGACGAAGCTCTCGAAAGACCTCCTCCGCGAGTTCCTCGCCACGAACACTTCTATCGCCATCGTCATCGACGAGTACGGCGGCACGGCGGGGCTGGTCACCATCGAGGACCTGCTCGAAGAGCTCTTCGGCGACATCCAGGACGAGTTCGACACCGAGGACGAGATCCTCCGGCAGGTCAGCGACGACACGTACCTCGTCAGCGGCCGCGTCGAGATCGACGCACTCGAGGACCGCTTCGGCATCCGGCTCTCCGACGGCGACTACGAGACCGTGGCGGGCTACCTCCTCGAACACACCGGCTCCATCCCCAAGCCGAACGACGAGTTCGAGTTCGACGGCTACCGCTTCACCGTCGTGCAGGCGACGGCCAACCGCATCGACCTCGTGCGCATCACCCGGCTGCCGTCGAAGGCGTGAG
>NZ_JBWOPL010000004.1:0-6204 GCF_056451265.1 Rhodocaloribacter sp.
GAGCACGGCAAGCGGCAGCAGCACGGTGAGCGGATCCGGCCCCCGGTGAAAGAGCAGCGCACCGCGCAACCCGTCGGCGACGAGCGTGAGCGGGTTCCACCGGGCGATGGCGGCAAGCCATTCGGGCATCTGCCGGTGGGGCACGAGCGCCGTGCTCGTGAAGAGCAACGGCATGTTGACCACGTGGATGAAGACGGCCATGCTCTCCTGATTCTTGCTCTTGAGCGCGATCCACGAGGAGAGCCCCGCATATGCAATCGCGAAGCAGGCGACCCCCACCACGGCGAGCCCGAGCGTTTGGAGGTCGGGATCCATGCGCGCCCCGACGAGGAAGCCCGCGAGCGCGACGAAGAGGGCCTGTGCGAGCAACCGGAGCACGTCCGCCCCGAGCTTGCCCGTGAGCATCCAGCCGGGATGCGCCGAGGCATAGGCCATCCGTTGGAGAAAACCGGTCTGCATGTCCCGGACGAAGAGCACTCCCGCCTGCGAGGCGCCGAAGAGAACGGTCATCACGCAGATGCCGGGCAGAAGGAAGTCGAGGTACGCGAAGCCTTCATAGCCGGGGCCGAGGGTGAACCGCTGGAAGAGGAAGCCGAAGATGAGCATCCAGAGGAACGGCTGGACGAAAGAGAACGTGAGCGGCACGGGCCGACGGAGCGTCTTGAGCCACGTGCGGAGGGCCGTCTCGCGGGCGATATGGATGCCGGTGGTGTTCATGCGCGGCGGCCCCGGCGTCGTTCGAAGGGTTCGAAGGCGCGGACGAGGCGCTGATAGGCATCGGCGAGGTCGGGGTCCCGGCGTTCATAGCCCCGGACGGTGTATCCGAGCCTGGTGAACACTTCGAGGGAAGGCTCCTCGGGTCCCGGATGCTTTTTGCGCAGGAGCGTGACGGTGTGGCAGTCGAAGACGACCGACCGCACGTCCGGCAGGTCGGTGAGCGCTTCGCGGAGCGCGCCCGGCCGGTCCACGCATTCGGCGATGGTGACGACGGTGCGGGCGAAGCTGTACGCGCCGAGCAGGAGACGAGGGGCGCCGTCGGCGAGGAGGGCCCCTTCGCTGAAGAGGAGCACCCGGTCGCACGTCGCGGCGGCGGCGTCGAGGTCGTGCGTGGCCACGAGGATGGTGCGCCCCTCGTCGCGCCACCGGGCGAGCCGCTCCCACAGGTCGCGGCGTCCGTTCGTGTCGAGGTTGGAGGTCGGCTCGTCGAGCAAGAGCAGGCGCGGCTCGTGCATCATCTCGAGGGCCAGGTGCAGGCGCTGCCGTTCGCCTCCGGAGAAGGAGCGGACGCGCCGGCGGGCAAACCCCCGCAGCCCGAACGTCTCGCACAGCGCCTCGAGGCGGGCGCGCCGGCGGCGAGCGGGGAGGCCGCGGAGCGCATAAAAGAGGCGGAGCGTCTCCCATCCGGTCATCTCCGGGTCGAGCGTCGCGCCCTGCCCCGCGAAACCGGTCTGCGCACGGAGCGCCGCCGTGTCACGACGCGGGCTCAGCCCGAGCACGCGCACCTCGCCCGCGTCCGGGGCAAGGATGCCGAAGAGGATGCGCAGGAGCGTCGTCTTCCCGGAGCCGTTGCTCCCGATAATGCCCATGAGGCGCCCCGGTTCGAGCCGGAAAGAGACGCTATGGAGGGCTTTCACCCGCCCGCGATACTTCTTCTTCAGACCTTTCACCACGAGCGCGGGGCGGTCCTCAATCGGCGTAGACGATGGTGCCGACATGTTCTCCATGGAGGGCGGCTTTGATGCGTTCCGGATCCTTTCCGTTGACCACCTGAAACTGCTTCACGAGCCGGGCATTGAGGAGCAGATCCGGGAGGACTTCATCGAACGGAAGGCTTTTGAGGGCGCGTTTTTTCAATGCTTTCGCCCCGATGGCGTCGATGAACGAGGCATGGGCGTTCTCTTTCGGGTCCTCCGTGTACAGACCGTCCACGTCCTTGACGAGCGTGACGGACTTGCAGCCGAAGCATTCGGCGAGGATGAAGCAGCCCGCGTCGGTGCGGTGGGGCGGGATGCGTCCGATGCCCGGGGGATGCTCCCAGAGCGAGTACGGCGGCACCCCGTTGAAGATCACGCCGGGCGCGGAGTGGATGAAGAGGGGCAGCAGGTGCCCGAAGATCTCCGGCGGGATGGCGACGACGCCGTAGGGCGCCAGGAGCGTGCCGAGGATGTGCGCGTTCCCGAGCGCGTCGGCGACCGAAAGCTGGGCCAGCACGCCCGTGGGAAGCCCGAGGTCGAGACCGATGGAGAACACATGACGGCTCCGCACGCCGCCGCCGACGCCGAGAATGATGTGCTCCGTCTCGAGCAACTCGCCGATCACGTCTACGACCGGATACAGGTACTCCCGGCCCACGTCAATCATCGAGCGCCCGCCGATCTTGAGCACATGCACGTCCGGCAACATGCGCACCACCGGCGATTCCGTAGAAGCCATCACGTCCTTGTCGAGCAGGCTCTCGCGCATGAGCATCGACTGGACGTGGTGGCGTTTATCCTGATTCTGAGAGGACATGTTTTTTTCGTTTCGAAAGGTTGAGTATCCGGGAAAAGGAAGGGATGGGACCGCTCAGTCCGCCGTGATGATGGAGCCGACGTGCTCGCCGTTGAGCGCGCGCGTCAGGTTGCCCGGCACGAGGCCGTTGATGACCTGAATGGAACGACGGGTTTCGGCGTTCTCCATGAAATCGAGCACCGCCCGCTCCACGACCACGTCCTGAAGGTCCATCTCACGGAGTTCCGGCACGCTGATCTTCGGGATGAAACGGGCGTTCTTGTCCTTCTTCGGGTCGGCGGTATAGAGGCCGTCCTCATCTTTGATGTAGATCATCGACTTTGCCCCGAACACTTCGCTCAGGAGGAAGACGCCCGTGTCGGTGCGATGCGGAGGGATGCGACCCACGCTCGGGTTTTGCTGCCAGAATGTGTAGGGCGGCATCCCGAAGAAGATGACGGCTCCGCGCTCTTCGAGGTACAGCGGGAGCTGCGGAAACTGCACCGGCTCGATAAAGGGGATGCCGTGTTTGGCCAGGAGGTAGTGAAGCATCCGCGCGTTCTGCATGCTCACGAATGTGCCGAGCACGCTGAGCACGCCCGTCGGCATGCCGAGGTCGATGCCGACGCTGTAGGCGTGCCGCGCCCGCGTCCCCGCTCCGGTGCCGATCATCATTTTGTGCGTCCCGAGGTTCGCCGCGATCTCTTCGATGAGCGGAAACACCGCAGAGCGCCCCCGGTCGATGAAGCTCTGCCCGCCGATCTTGAGCACGTTGGCCTCGGGGAGGATGGGGATGACCCGGGTGTGCGAAGTCTGGGAAAGAAGCTCGGCATCGGTCAGGTTGCCGGAGATGAGCGATTGACCGAGCGCCGTCAGCAGTTCGTTGGGCATGGCAGTGAGGGGATGGATGCGATAAGGGGTTCAGAAGAAAACGTCAGGGGACGCATGAACAGGGCAACTGCGAGCCGCTCTTCGGGGAAGAGGGCCGGCCGCAGATCGGCGGATCAGGGATCGGGAGGGGGCGAATGGAGCCGGGGGAGCAAAGATCCCGGGCGAAGCCTGCGCTCCGGGCGCTTCGAAGGTGGCGGGAAACGCCGGAAGGAGCTTCGCGGCGAGCGGCGGGCTCGCTGAATTTCCGATCGTCAAATATCACATCTCCGGATCAAAAAAGATAGTCTCGATCTCGAAAAACTCATCGTGCGTCCGGGGTTCGTCCAGCTTGCCGAAACGGGCCTCGGCCCACGCGCGGAGCTCGTCGAGGAGGCGCGCTTTCCGCTCCGGCGGCAGGTCGAGGCCGGCCAGTCCCGCCTTCTGCGCCCACGCCGTGAGGGCGTCTGCGGGGCTGCGCCGGGCGGTCCACCGCGCCGCCGTTCGAGCGGGGGCGCGTCGTCCGCCCGCGCGCTCGAGTGCAGCGAAGACGGCCTCGGTGTGCGCTTCGTGGTGCGCGCCCGGGAGGCCTCGGAGCCGGAGCCGCCGCTGCAGTTCGCGCCGCAGGAGGGAGGGCACGGCGTCTTTCGGCCGCCGCACCCGGCCGACGGCCAGCCAGGCGCCTTCCGGGCGCGCCACCCGCCGCGCCTCGGCGACGACGTGCTCGACGGCGAGGTGGTGGAGCGCCCGCGCGCCGAAGATCACCGATACGCTCCCGTCCGGCGCGGGCCACCGCTCGTTCCCGTCGGCGACGTGGAGCTCGGCCCGAAGCCCCGCCGCCTCGAGACGGCGACGGAAGACGGCGAGCATGGCGGGCGAGCGGTCGAAGCCGACGTACCGGATCGGCCGACGCGTGAGCGGCATACTCAGCGCCCCCGTGCCCGCGCCCACTTCGAGGAGCGTCTGCCCGGGCGTCAGCGAGACCGCGTCCGCCAGCGCCTCAGCGATGCGCTCGGCTGCGCCGGACGGCAGTCCCGCGCGCGCATCGAATCGCTCGGCCTGATCTTCGTAGAGCATGAACGGAGGGGAGGCGTCCCGAGACGACGGGAGGAAAAGGGTCACGGCGGCGGGGCGGTGTACGGCGGCGGAGGCGGCATCGAGAGGTCGTCGGCCTCCATGGGAGACGCCTCTTCCGCTCCCGGCGCCGTGCGCATCATCTTCTTCAACGCTTTAAGCTCTTTCCTCCGCTTCAGCCGACCCGGAATCATCGCGAGCGCGCCGACGACGACGCCGAGCACGAAGGTCAGGATGACCACGAGCGCGATGGGACCCGTGGCTTCGAAGAGCCCGAAATTGACCGTGACCTCCGCCGTATTGAGCAGCGCAAAAACGGCCACGAGGACTGAGAGGAGGAGCGAGAGAAGGAGTGCGAAACGCATGGGAGTCTTTCGGAAGGGAAAGGGGATGACAGGGGAACGCATCAATCGGCGCAACGCTCCAGTGTGTGCGCCTGACCTCTGCGGGGACGCCGGATCGAACGGTCCGGCGTCCCCGCAGGGCGCCCGAGCATCTTCGTACTCATTTCAACAGCGTCATGAGCCCCGTCCCGATCTGCGTCTGAGCATCCATGCGGGCGATGACGCGGTAGACGTACACCCCCGACGAGAGCCGCCCGGCGTCGAGGCGGGCGGTGCGGGCGCGCCCGGCAGAGAAGGCCTGCTCCGGAAGCGACATCACCCGGCGGCCCATCACGTCGTAGACCTCGATGGTCACCCGCGCGGGCGCCGGGAGGTCGAAGTGGATCGTCGTCGAGGGATTGAACGGGTTGGGATAGTTGCCGTTGACGGTGAACGACTCGGGCAGCGTTGCGTCGTCCTCCACGGCATCGACGATGACCTCCATGACGTCGGTCTCCTCGATGGCCATGAGCTGATAGCCGACGTCGGGTTCGCCGAAGCTGAACTGCCCGACGACTCCCTCGAATATCGCTGCGGCGGGAATCGGGAGGCCGTCCACGGCGGTGTCCTCGGCGTTCGGGACGCGGAGCGTGACCACGCCCGGCCCGAGGGTCACGTCCTCGACGTCGTACGTCGTCGAAGCCTCGAAGACGCCCTCGGCGAGGATATTGATGAGGTTCGTGCGGATGAGCATGGCCTCATACATCTCCCCGTTGGCGGCGAGCTCTTCGAGCGTGAGCGTCACCGGTTCGGGCAGGTCGTTCCCGCGCGAGAGCACCTCGAAGCTTTCGAGGTCGCCCTCGTTGATCTCCTTCAACGCGGCAAACTCGGAGAGGAAGCCGGTGACGGAGAGCGAGTCGCCCGGTGCGACGGCGCCCGAGGTGATGGCGTCGAAGAACGGGCCTTCGGTCTGCCGGAGCGTCATGCCGCCGGTCTCGTCCTGAACGTACGCGAACGCGCCTCGAGCGCGGGTCACGATGCCCTCGATCTGCACGCGCGAGCCGTCCGGCAGCGCGCGCGCCTCGCCAATGGGCAGCCGGAGGTCGCGGTCGTCGTCGAGGATGGTCAGGGTGAAGGTGCTCGTCGTGCCGGCCTCGGCGTTCGTGCCCCCCATTACGTTCTGGAGCTCGAAGACGAGCGTCTCATCTTCTTCCGCCTCCGTGTCGTCGATGACGGTGACGGTGAACGACTGCGGGGCGGCGTCTCCGGCGGGGAAGGTGAGCGTCGTCGTGGAGAACGCCTCGATGTCGACGCCGTTCGTGGCGTCGCCGCCGGTGAGCGCCACGTCCACGGTGGTGTCGTTCACCGGGTCGGGGTTGAGGATCGTCACCGTGATGGCCACGGCGCCGTCCGCCTCGCCGATCTCGGCGGCGCTGCCTTCGAACTGCAC
>NZ_JBWOPL010000005.1:0-51828 GCF_056451265.1 Rhodocaloribacter sp.
CCGAGGTCGAAGCGGCGGCGGAGGTCCTGAACGTAGAGGCCGAGTTCGTTGCGCACCTCGAAGGCCTGTTCGTAGAGCCGCCGGTACACGTCCTCCGGGAGGTACGGGACGTGCTTCATCTCACGGAGGAGGTCGAGCGCCTGGTTGGCCGCCTTCAGCCCGCGCTTGGCGCAGGCGATGTTGCCGCCGAGCATGTCGCGCTCGAAGCCGATGCCGTATCCCTTGGCGATGTTCGCCGGGATCTGCGTGACGTACGTGCAAAACTGCACGAGCGTGCTGTCCTTGGTGTCGCCGGGGAGCGCATGGGCCCAGTCGAGCACGTCGTTGGCCAGGGCGAAAGCGCGCTGATAGACCGGCAGTTCGCGAAAGCCGTCGAGGTCCTCGTCGAAGAAGTCCTCGTCGTCTTCGTAGGCGTCGGCGCCGAGCGAGAACCACTCGGGCGCGTCGTCGTCCGGCTCTTCCTCGTCGTCGAAGAGAAAGGCGATGGCCTGATCTTCGGGTAAATAGCCCTGCCCGTCGAGGAACCTCCGGAGGCTCTCTTCCCACGCATTGCGGGCGGCGGCGTCCTCCTCTTCGGGCAACGGGTGATCGGCGAGAAACGTGAAAAGCAGGTCCATGAAGCGATCCACGCGTCTGTCATTTTCGCGGAGAAAGGCTTCCCACCGGTCCTCATCCCAGATTTCATCGTCGTACATAAGCCGGCACGTCCGTTCCTTGTTAAGCTGATCCCGCCACCGGGGCGCCGACCGTTTCCACGACGGCTTTCATGAGGGCCGTCAGGTTGGGTTCGGCTTCGGCGGCGGCGGCGAGCACCTCCTCGATCGTCACCGGTTCGAGGGCGTCGGGGAAGCACTCGTCCGTGATGACGGAGACGGCCATCACCCGGAGGTCCATGTGGCGCGCGGCGATCACCTCGGGCACGGTGCTCATGCCCACCACGTCGGCGCCGATCTGCCGGAGGAACCGGTACTCGGCGCGCGTTTCGAGGTTCGGCCCCACCACGGCGGCATACACGCCCTGTTGCAGCTTGATCCCGCGTTCGAGCGCCCGTTCCTCGGCGATGCGCCGGAGTTCGAGGTCGTACGGCTCGCTCATGTCGGGGAAGCGTGGTCCCCATGCGTCGACGTTCGGACCTTCGAGGGGGTTGTGTCCCTGAAGGTTGATGTGGTCGGTCAGGAGCATGAGGTCGCCGCGCCGGAAGTGGGGGTTCATGCCGCCCGCCGCATTCGAGATCAGGAGGGTGTCGATGCCGAGCACGCCCATGACCCTGACGGGAAAGACCACCTCGTGGGCGGAATAGCCCTCATACAGGTGGAAGCGCCCCTGCATGGCGAGCACCGGCACGCCGGCGAGCGTCCCGGCGAGCAACCGCCCGTGATGCGACTCCACCGTGGAGAGGGGGAAGTGCGGGAGGTCGTCGTACGGGATCGAGACGGCCACGTCGATCTCGTCGGCGAGCGCGCCGAGGCCGGTGCCGAGGATGATCCCGAGGCGGGGCGCGAACGGGAGCTTTTTCCGCACTTCGGCGGCCGCTTCGTCTACGCGCGCCCGGTAGGCTGTCATGTCAATCATCGTGGAAAATCAGGTTGCTTCCGTGGCAGGGGAACGAGCGCCGGACTCATTCGAGGTCGTCGAGGATGCGGCGTATCTTGGCGATCTCGTCGGCGGGGATGTGCTTGCTTTCGACGTGCGAGGCCTCCTCGCTCGCGTCGTCGGTCCCACCTTCGGGCGAGACGAGCGGGCGGACGACCCACGGACGCTCATACGACGGCGCTCCGTGCTCGGCCTCGAACGGTTCGGACGCCGGCGCCTCCACGTCTTCTCCGGCAGGCGCGTGCAGCTCCTCGAACGGCGGCGACGTTTCCGCTTCGCGAGCGCCCTCCGCTTCGGGCAAGGCCTCTTCCCCGCTCTCGGCCTCCGCCTCCCCGGCGATGTCTCCGGCGTCTTCTGCTCCGCCCATCGTCGGTTCGAGCGAGGCGATCTCGTCGGCGAGTTCTTTGAGCACGTCGTCCTCCTCATAGGCCACCCCGGCCTCGGGCGCCTCCTCGAGGGTCGGCGCGGACTCCGCGAGCATCCGTCCGCTCGTCGCCTCGCGGCTCTCGCCGGGCAACAGCTTGATGAAGCCGATGGGGTCGTCGCCCTCATAATGGGCCAACAGTTCCATCTCGGACATGAGGAAGGCCCGGAGCCGCGCCACGATCTCATGCCGTCGGCCGGTGATCTTCGCGGCTTCGCGTTTGATCTGATGGCGCTCCTCCTCCGCCTCCCGCTTGATGTCTTCGGCGCGCGCCTCCGCCTCTTCGATCATCATCCGCGCCTTCCGCTCGGCGTTCTCGATGGCCTGCCGCGAACTCTCGCGAGCCGTCTGGAGCGCCTGTTCGAGCGCCTCCTCCACCTTCATGTAATGCTGGAGCTTCATCTCCTGCTCCCGCATCTTTTCCTCCAGCCGGGCCTTCTCGTCCACGAGCTCCTGCCACTGGTTCGAGAGCATCTGAAGGAACGCGTGCACCTCGTCCCTGTCGTAGCCGCGAAAAGCGCGACTGAACTCCTGCTTGCGGATGTCGAGTGAGGATAATTTCATACCGGTCTCGCGGGCATCGAGTGGATAAGCGATGGAAGGTCAGGGGCGGACGGGGGGGCGTCTTCCGGAAGATACGGAATCCGGTTCACCGACGACGCGCTCGGGTTCTTCGGGCAAAACGGGCGGCAGCTCCTCGTCGGCGGCCGCGATGGCTTCGAGGGCCTGCACCCGCAAGCGCAGCTGATCGAGCTCTTCGCGCAGGGCGGTCACCTGTTCGAGCGCCGCCGTCGCACTCTCATGTTCGTACTTCCGCAAGGTCGAAAGCAGCCAGGCCAGTATCGCCGTCGCCGCGAGTACGAAGGCCATCCAGATCATAGTCGGCAGGGGATTGGGCTTGAAGGAACGGTTGAGCGCGTTTGCGGCGGGAAAAGGAGCATTCAACCCCGGTGATCCGTGGAGGTCGCGGCCGCGCGCCTCGGGCCGAAGATCGCGCTTCCGACCCGCACGTGGGTGGCGCCCTCCTCGACGGCGACCTCGAAGTCGCCGCTCATGCCCATCGAGAGCGTCCGGAGGCGCGCCGTCGGATGGGCGCGGGCATCGTACGTCTCCATGAGCCGCCGGAGCAGACGGAACTGCGGGCGCACGTCTTCGGGATGATCGGCGGGCGCCGCCAGGGTCATTAGCCCTTCGATGCGCAAATGCTCGAAACGCGCCAGCGCGTCGAGGAACGGGTGTACGGCGTCGGGGTCGAGGCCGAACTTGGTCGCCTCGCCGGAGACGTTGACCTGCACGAGGCACGGCAACACACGCCCCGCCGCCTCGGCGCGCCGCTCGAGCGCTTCCGCCAGCCGGAGCCGGTCGAGCGCGTGGAACAGGTCGGCGTGGGCGACGACCTCCTTCGCCTTGTTCCGCTGAAGATGCCCGATCATGTGCCACCGCACCGCACCGCCCTCGTGACGCCCGGGCATCCGCCCCGCCTTCGCGACGAGTTCCTGCACCTTGTTCTCCCCGAAATCACGCAGCCCCTCCGAAAAGGCCGCTTCCACCACTTCGACCGGGAACGTTTTCGTCACGCCGATGAGGGTCACTTCTTCGGGCGAGCGCCCGCTTCTCCGGCACGCCGCCTCGAT
This sequence comes from Rhodocaloribacter sp., assembly GCF_056451265.1. Lineage (NCBI taxonomy): Bacteria > Pseudomonadati > Rhodothermota > Rhodothermia > Rhodothermales > Rhodothermaceae > Rhodocaloribacter > Rhodocaloribacter sp. The sequence continues at coordinate 3,652 of NZ_JBWOPL010000005.1, forward strand.
CCTCGCGCGCACGGCGGCCAACCGTTCGGCGAGCGTCCGCACGTCTACCTGCGTCTCCATTTCAGTCATCGGGAAGGCTGCGTTTCGGTTCGCGCGGAAAGATACGCCTCATGCACAGGTTAATCACCTCACCCGCGCTTTTGATCCGATCTTTTATACAAGCCCGCTTTGACGACGAGCACCACGAGCCGTCACCCCTCGGCCCGGAGCACTTCGAGGGCCGGGCGTTCGTACACGCCCCGGCTGTTGAGCAGCCCGATGCCCAGCGTCAGCCCGGTGACGACGGCGAGCGCCAGAAGCAAAGCAACGGGCGAGACCACGAGCGGCGTGTCGAAGACGAAGAACGCCAGCGCCCAGCTTCCGAGCACGGCAAGCGTCAGCCCCGTGATCGTGGCAAAGAGACCGAGGAACAGGTATTCGACGGCGACGATGCGAAGCACCTGCCGCCGCGACGCCCCAAGCGTCTTGAGCAGCACCGTCTCTTCGATGCGCTGAAACCGGCTCACGATGACCGCGCCCGCGAGCACGATGAGGCCGGTGAGGATGCTGAAAAGCGCCATGAACCGCACGACGAACGCAATCCTCCCGAAAATCGCTTCGAACACGCTGAGGATGAGCGAGAGGTCGATGGCGGAGACGTTCGGGAAAGCATGCACGACGGCGGCCTGCACCGCGCCGGAAGCGTCGTCGTCGGGCGCGCGCGTGAGCACCACGTCGAACTGAGGCGCGTCTTCGAGCACGCCCGTCGGGAACGTGAAGAAGAAGTTCGTCTGCATCCGCCGCCAGTCCACCGCTCGCACGCTCGCGATGCGGGTGGGCATCGGCACGCCCTGCACGTCGAAGACGACGGTGTCTCCGAGCGCCACGCCGAGGTCCCGCGCGATGTCTCGTTCCACCGACACCGGCACGACGTCCTCGTTCTCGGGCATCACGCCGATATACGCCCCTTCGACGAGCGTCTCGGCATCGGTCAGGTGGTCGCGGTACGTCGAGCGGTATTCACGCGTGTGCGCCCATGTGAGGCGGGCCGTCGAGTCGGCGCGCAGGTCTTCGATGGAACGCCCCTTGAGCGCGGCGATCCGCATGGTCACGATGGGGACGCGGTCGATCACGGGGAGGCCGTTCGCCCGGATGATGCCGGTGACGCCCTCGACCTGATCGGGCTGAATGTCGAAGAAGACGAGGTTGGGCCGCCCCGCGCCTCCCGAGAGCTCGACCTGCCGGATGAGCGTCCGTTGCACGAGGAAGAGCGTCATGATGAGGAACGCGCCGAGGCCGAGCGCGAGCATGAGGATGAGCGTCTGATTGTTCGGGCGGTACAGGTTCGCCAGCCCCTGCCGCCACACGTACGGCCACGACGACGGGAAGTACGTTCGCGCGAGCGTCATGATGAGTTTTGCCACGGCGGCCAGGAGCCCGAAGACGACGGCGAGCCCCACGGCATAGCCTACGCCGACGAGAGGGCGCGGCGCCTGCACCACGGCGAGAAGAGTGACGCCTCCGGCGAGCAAGCCGTAGAGCGCCCACCGCAACGGATCCCGCCGCTTCTCACGCTCCGGCTCGTAGGACGAGCGAAGCGCGCGAAGCGGCGACACCTTCCGCACACCGATGAGGGGGAGGAGCGCGAAGAGCACCGTCACCCCGAGCCCGATGCCGACGCCGAGCGCGACCGACCCCCACGACACCGAAAAGGCCACGTCTACGGGAAGGAAGTCGGCAAGGAGACGGGGAATGAGCACCTGAACGCCGAGGCCGAGGAGACTGCCTGCGAAAGCGCCGAAGAGCCCCATGCTCACCGCCTGCGTGAGATACACGCCGAACGTGGGCCACGCGCGCGCACCGAAGCACCGCAGCACCGCCACCGTCTCCACACGCTGCCGCACGTAGACGTGGACGGCGCTCGCCACACCGACGCTCCCGAGCAAAAGCGACATGAAACCGACGAGACTGAGAAAACGGTACAGGTTCGTCAACCCCTCGTCCCAGTTGTCCCGCACCTCTCCGACGGTGTCCAGGCCGACGTCCATCCGGCGCAGGCGGGGGCGGAGCGATTCGCCGAGCGCTTCCACGTCGCGGCCGTCGTCAAACTTGAAATAGACTTCGAAATCGGCGCGGCTGCCCCGGCTGAGCAGCGTCGAGTCGAGCCCGGCGATGGGCAGGTAGATGCGGGGGCTGAAGAGCATGGCCGCGTCGGCCTCACGAGGCGTCTTGAGCAGCTGCCCGGCAATGCGATACATGCGCCGCCCGATGCGAACGGAGTCGCCTACCTGTACGCCGAACTGCCGCATGAGCGTGCGGTCGACGAGGGCGTTCGGGCCGTCGAGGTACGTTTTCGCCGCTTCGGGCGGATCCGTTTCGACGGCGCCGTAATAGGGGTAGTCGCCCTCATGGGCCCGCACGGTGACGAGCCGAAGCCCTTTCGTTCGGGGGAAGTAGGCCATCGAGGCGAACGAGATCCGCCGCGACTGCCGCCCTCCGAGCGAGTCGATGAGGGCTTCGACCTCCGGCGGGAATGCCGCGTCCGCTTCGAGGCTGAGGTCGGCTCCGAGGAGCGTGCGCGCCTCTTCGTCCACGGCGCGCCGGAGGTTGACGCCGAAGGAGTTGATCGCCACGAGCGCCGCCACGCCGAGGACCATCGCCGAGACGAAGAGGAGCAACCTGCGACGGCTGCCCCGGCTGTCGCGCCACGCCATGCTCAGAATCCAGCCGATGCCTCCGCCCGTTTTCATGCGCCTGCCTCCTTCTCCACGGCCGTCGGCTCGGACCGGAGGCGCTCGTCGGAAGCCACCTCGCCCCCGCGCAGGCGAAGGATGCGCCCCGTCCGCCGGGCCAGTTCGTGATCGTGCGTGACGAGCACGAGCGTCGTGCCGGAAGAGGCGTTGAGCTCGAAGAGCAGACGGATGATCTTCTCGCCCGTCTCCGTGTCGAGGTTGCCCGTCGGCTCGTCGGCAAAGAGGATGCGGGGACGGTTGATGAAGGCGCGGGCAAGCGCGACGCGCTGTTTCTCACCGCCGGAGAGTTGCGCCGGATAGTGCGTGAGCCGGTCGCCGAGGCCGACCTGACCGAGGAGATCCACTGCATGCGCCCGCGCCCCCCGGTTGCCCCGGAGCTCGGCGGGGACCATCACGTTCTCGAGCGCCGTCAGCGTCGGGATAAGGCGAAACGACTGAAAGACGAAGCCGACGTACTGGTTTCGCACCTGCGCGCGGGCGTCCTCGTCGAGCGCGCCCAGATCCACGCCGCACAGCCGGACGCGGCCCGAGGAGGGACTGTCGAGCCCGGCGCAGAGGCCGAGAAGCGTCGTCTTCCCGCTCCCGGACGGCCCCACTACGGCGCACGTGTCCCCGTCTTCGAGCATAAACGTCACGTCCCGGAGCACCGTGAGCGCCCGCCCCGCGCTCGGGTACGCCTTCGTGAGTCGATCCACTTCTAATACTTCCGGCATGTGCAAGGTCTTTCCGGCTTAAAAAAAACGCAGGGGCTCCTACGCGCTCCCGCGTCGTTCGGAGCGTTGGCATGGGACCTCTTTCCCGGCAAAGCCCTCGCCGCGCCCCGGAAACCTCGGGAAGCGTTCACCGGTAGAGAAGCGATCCACTCAGCCCCCTCGCCGATGCGCGCCTGCCCGCTATACCCGCTGCCCCTCCTCTGTGTTCTTCTCTTCGCAGCCTGCGCTTCGGAGCCTTCGCGTCCCGCGCCCCGGGCCGTCGAGCGCGCGGCCCCTGCCGAGACGCCCGCGCCGGAGCGCCGCACGATCCTCTTCCTCGGCAACAGCCTCACGGCGGGCCTCGGCCTCGATCCGAAACAGGCGTTCCCGGCCCTCATTCAGGACAAGATCGACGCCCTCGGGTGGCGCTTCGAGGTCGTCAATGCGGGCCTCAGCGGAGAGACGACCGCCGGCGGCCTCCGCCGCATCGACTGGCTCCTCCGCCGTCCCGTGGACGTGCTCGTGCTCGAACTCGGCGGCAACGACGGGCTACGCGGGATCCCGCCGGAGGTTACGAAAGCCAACCTCCTGGCGATCATCGACAAGGCGCGGGCGCAGAACCCGAACCTTCGCATCATCCTCGCGGGCATGCAGGCTCCGCCGAATCTGGGAGAAGCATTCACCGGTCCGTTTCGGAACCTCTTCCCCGAAATCGTCCGCGAACGGGACGTCGCCCTCATCCCTTTCCTGCTCGAAGGCGTCGGCGGCGTGCCGGAGCTGAACCAGCCCGACGGCATCCACCCGACCGCCGAGGGCCACCGGATCATCGCCGAGACGGTGTGGCAGACGCTTCGCCCCATCCTCGCCGCCATGAACGAGACGGCGGAGTAATACCGGCTCAGTCTGGGAATGTCCGTATTGCGAGGACGTACATCGTCGCGCGCCGGGAATCTCTGCCGGTCCTTCCCGCTCCCTTCTTCAGGTTTTTCCGAGTCCGATTGCTCCTCCCCCGCAAGCTGAAGCATGCGGCTGCATCTTCTTTACAAACCCTCACAAAGCCGCAGCCTTCAGGCGGCGCAGGCGATAGCGCCGAGCCCCCCTCCGGCTAAAGGTTGAACATCACACCTCCCTCACGCGCTACGAAAGACGTACCCGATCGGAGGACCGTCCCGAGCCAAACCGGCACAACCTCGCTTTCCGCCTCAGAGCGCCTTCACCTCGGAGATGAGTTTCGTGAGAGAATCTTTCGCGTCGCCGAAGAGCATCCGCGTGTTCTCGTTGAAGAAGAGTTCGTTCTGGATGCCGGCATATCCCGGGCGCATGCTTCGTTTGAGGACGATCACCGTCTTGGCGTGGTCCACGTTGAGGATCGGCATCCCGTAGATCGGGCTGTTCTTGTCGTGCCGCGCCGCCGGGTTGACGACGTCGTTCGCACCGATGACGAGGGCCACGTCCGTATTCTCGAACTCCCCGTTGATCTCGTCCATCTCATAGAGCTGGTCGTACGGCACGTTGGCCTCGGCCAGCAGCACGTTCATGTGCCCCGGCATACGCCCGGCCACGGGGTGGATGGCGAACTTGACGGTGACGCCCTTTTCCTGAAGCAGGTCGGAGAGCTCGCGGACCTGATGCTGTGCCTGCGCCACGGCCATCCCGTAGCCCGGCACGATGATCACCTGCCGGGCATAGCTGAGCAGGATCGCCGCGTCTTCGGGCGAGGTGGTGTTGACCGTCCGGCCCTCGATGGCGCCCGCCGGCCCGCCGCTGTCGAGCGAGGACTCCCCACCGAAGCCGCCGAGGAGCACGTTGAAGAGCGACCGGTTCATCGCCACGCACATGATGTTCGTCAGGATCAGCCCCGAGGCGCCGACGAGTGCGCCGCTGATGATGAGCGCCGTGTTGTCGAGCACGAAGCCCGTGGCCGAGGCGGCCAGCCCCGAATACGAGTTGAGCAGCGCCACCACCACCGGCATGTCCGCCCCGCCGATGGGGATGACGAGCAGAATACCGAGGAAGAAGGCGCACACCGAGAGCGCGATGACGCCATAAACGACCGGGTCCGCCACCTGAGGAAACTCCGGCGCGCCGATCATCATGTAGATAATCCCGGCCAGCGAGCCCAGCGCGAAGAGCAGCGTCAGCAGGCGCATGCCGGGGAACGAGACGGGGTTGCCGGTGATGCGTCCCGAGAGCTTGCCGAAGGCGACGAAGCTGCCGGTGAAGGTCACCATGCCGATGAGCACGCTCAGCCCGATGGTGAGCGCCAGCACCATGTCGAACGTTTCCGAGACGCCCGCCATCTGCGCGGCCGGCCCGGCCTCATTGCCGCTGAGCGTGATGAACTTCGCCACCTCGGCCGTGGCCACGACGGCCGAAGCCAGACCGCCGAAACCGTTGAAGGCCGCCACCAGCTCCGGCATCCCGGTCATCTCCACCCGCCGCGCCAGCACCGCCCCGATGACGCTGCCGATGAGCAACCCGCCCACCATTTCGGCAGGCGTCAGAATCTTGTGCGTGAAGAGCGTCGCCACGACGGCGATCAACATACCGATGGCGGCAAGCTGGTTTCCGGCACGCGCCGTTGCCGGCGACTGGAGCCGTTTCAGTCCGTAGATGAACAGCACGGCGGCGAGCAGGTACGCGAGTTCGATAACTGTCTGCATGATCGATTGCGGATTGCGAAAGGCAAAATGGTGAGCGCGTCGTCACGCGGCGGCCGTCTCCTCACGACCTCTCCGCCCACCGGCGACGACGATGATCCGGAGGCCGCTTACTCTTTCTTCTTGAACATCTGCAACATGCGGTCGGTGACGAGGAAGCCGCCGACGACGTTGATCGTCGCGAAGATGACCGCGGCGAACCCGAGCCACTTCGCCCACTCGCCGCCCACCATGCCGGCCACCACCAGCGCCCCGACGATCGTGATGCCGCTGATGGCGTTCGACCCGGACATCAGCGGCGTGTGCAGCGTCGCCGGCACCTTGCTGATGACCTCGCGACCGATGAACATGGACAAGACGAAGATGATCAGATTGTCAATCATGGCTTTTCAGGTATGGGAAGATCATTCGTGGGAGGTCCGTCGCTTCGCGAGGTGCGCGCAGGGATCGCTCAGCTCGCCGCGAGCAAGCCTTTCACCCGCTCGTTGACCACATTCCCGTTGTGCGTCACGCACGCGCTTTTGAAGATCTCGTCTTCGAAGTCGAAGTTGAATCCGTCCTCGCCCACGAACTCGTTGACCATCGCCAGGAGCGTGCGCGAATAGAGCTGGCTGGCGTGCACGGGCATGGTGCTCGGCAGGTTGAGCGGGCCGACGATCTGCACCCGGTTCACCTCCGCCGTCTCGCCGGGCTTCGTCAACTCGCAGTTGCCCCCGCTGACCGCCGCCATGTCGATGATGACCGAGCCGGGCTGCATGGCACGGACGGCCTCCTCGGTGATGAGGATGGGCGCGCGACGTCCGGGAATGAGCGCCGTCGTGACGACGATGTCGGACTTGGCGATGAAGGGCACGAGCAGCTTCGTCTGCTGCTTCGCCTTCTCGGCGGCGAGCGCCTTGGCATAGCCGCCCGAGTCCTTGTCCTCCTGCATCTCGATCTCGAGCTCGACGAACGTCGCGCCGAGGCTCTGCACCTCCTCTCGGACGGCCTCGCGGATGTCGTAGCCGGAGACGCGCGCGCCGAGCCGCTTCGCCGTGGCGATGGCCTGCAATCCGGCCACCCCCGCGCCGAGCACGAGCACGTTGGCCGGACGCACCGTCCCCGCCGCCGTCGTCAGAAGCGGGAGGAACTTCGGCAACATCTCCGCCGCGATGATGACGGCCTTGTAGCCGCCGATGGAACTGAGGGCCGAGAGCGCGTCCATCGTCTGGGCGCGGGAGATCCTCGGCACGAGCTCCATGCTGAGCGCCGTCACGCCGCGCGCGGCCAGCTTCTCCGCGATCTCGGGATGATCGAGCGGACGAAGGAAGCCGATAAGGATGCTTCCTTCGTGCATGAGGCCGATCTCCTCCTCGTCGGGCGGCTGCACCTTGAGCACGACGTCCGCGCCGAAAGCCCCGGCCCGGTCGACGATCTTCGCTCCGGCAGCCTCATATTCGGCATCGGGGTGGAAAGACGCCTCGCCCGCGCCGGACTCCACCCGCACCTCCATGCCCTTCTTGACGAGACGCGATACGACCTCCGGAACCTGCGCCACGAGGCGTTCCCCCGCAGCGGTTTCTCTGGGAACTCCAACAGATAAGGCCATAGTCTCCTGATCTGGTCAAAAATGAACGGCCCTTATATACGGAAGAAGGACGTTGTTTGCAATTTGAGCGCATGCCGGCCCGAACGCGCACTCACCCGTATTTGCGTTCGAAGGCGTCCATGAAGTCTACGAGCGCATCGACGGCTTCCGGCGGGCACGCGTTGTAGATCGAGGCCCGGATGCCGCCGACGGAACGATGTCCCTTGAGCGCGAGCAGCCCCTCCTCCTTCGCCTCGGCGACGAACCGTTGCTCGAGGTCCTCGTTCGGCAACCGGAACGTGACGTTCATCTTCGAGCGCGAGGCGCGATCGGCCGTGCCCCGGTAGAAGTCTCCGGCGTCGATGCGGGCGTAGAGCTTCGAGGCCTTCGCGTCGTTGATCTTCTCGATGGCCGGCAGCCCGCCGAGGTCGAGCAGCCACCGAAGCACCTTCTCGACGGTGTACACCGCGTACACCGGCGGCGTGTGGAAGAGCTTCGCCGTGTGCGTGCCGTAGTCGAGCAGCGTGGGCAACGGCTGGTTGCGGCGCTGAAGGAAGTCGTCGCGGACGAGCACCACGGTCACCCCCGCAGGCCCGACGTTCTTCTGCGCCCCGGCATAAATCAACCCGTACCGGTCTACGTCGATGCGACGGCTGAGGAAATCGCTCGAAGCGTCACAGATGAGCGGCGGCTCGACGTCCGGCTCCGTGGGGTATTGCGTGCCGAAGATGGTGTTGTTCGACGTGAAATGCACGTACGCCGCCTCCGGGTCGAGGTCCCACGTGGCCGGGTCGGGGATGTGCGAGAAGTTCCGGTCCTCGCTCGAAGCCGCCACACGCACGTTTCCGACGAACCGGGCTTCCTTCAGCGCCTTCTTCGACCACGCGCCCGTGACGAGGTAGTCCGCCGAACCACCTTCGGGCAGAAAATTGAGGGGGGCCTGGTAAAACTGGAGCGACGCGCCGCTCTGAAGAAAGAGGATGTGCCACGCGTCGGAGAGCCCGAGCAGCTTCCGCAGGTGCGACCGCGTCTGCTCTGCAATTTCGGTGTATTCCGGCGAGCGATGGCTGATTTCGAGCACCGAAGCCCCGGCGCCGCGATAAACCGGCAGTTCCTCTTTCATTTCGAGGAGCACCGGCTCGGGCAACGCGCCCGGCCCCGCCGAGAAGTTGTACAGTCGCCCGGGCGTCTGAACCCCCGGCAACGTCTTTGCTCCGACCGTTTGCATCATGATTCCCTCCGAAGTGAAAAAGATCGCGTGTAAAATCGGTCCCGACCGGGCAGGCGACCGGGCGGGCGCTTCTCAAAGATCGATGAGCGTGACGGCGAGCACGTCCGGATGCGACTCGATCCGGTGGACGGTCTCCTCGTTGGGCGCTCCGGCGAAAGAGATGTAGGCGCAGGCGGCCTTTGCGCCGGCGAAGATGAGGTTTTGCATCTTCTGCACGTTCCACCCGGCTTTGCGCATCTCGTCGAGCACGGCGGCAAGCACACCCACCTTGTCGCGGTGCCGCACCGTGAGCTGATGCGTGGCGGGCGTCCGGTCGGCGAGGTTGACGCAGTTGGGCGCCTCGCCCGTCTCGGCATAGGTGTTGACCACGCGCACCGCCTCGTCGGCGATGGCGTCCTGCGCCTGTTGCGTGGACGCGCCGATGTGGTGCGTGAGGTAGAGGTTCGGATGATAGGCCAGCGGATGGGAGAAGGTCCCTTCCTTGTACGCCGGCTCGTTCGAGATCACGTCGAGGGCGGCGCGGATCCCCTCCTCGTCCATCGCCCAGCGAAGCGCCTCCTCGTCCACGACCGAGCTCCGCGTCGTATTGACGAAGAACGCGCCCGGCTTCATCGCTTCGAAGAAGGCTTTGTCGGCCAGCCCGCGGGTCTCCGGCGTGGCGGCTACGTGCAACGTCACGACGTCGGCGTTGGCGGCCACGTCGAGCGGGCGCTCCATGCGGGTCACGCCGAGCGCCGCCGCCCGCTCGTCGGTGAGCGAGCGGCTCCATGCGATCACGTTCATGCCGAAGCTCTGCGCGCGCCGGATCACGGCCCGTCCGATGTTGCCCGTCCCGATAACCCCGAGCGTCCGCCCTTTCACGCCCGCCGCCTTCGAATATTTCGCCTTGTTCCAACGCCCCTCCCGGGCGTCGATCACGTTGTCGGGGATCGAGCGGTCGAGCGCGAGGATCAGCCCCATGGTCAGCTCCGCCACGGCGGCGGCGTTCTTGCCGGGACAGTTCGAGACGAAGATGCCCCGTTCGGAGGCGCCCTGGATGTCGATGGTGTCGTACCCCGCCCCGGCGCGGACGATGAGTTCGAGCTTCGGATCGGCGTCCATCGCCTCGCCGGGCACTTTCGTCGAGCGCACGACGAGCACCTCGGGCCGCTCGGCGCGCAACGTTTCCACGAGCGCCTCCCCTTTGAGGCTCGGCTCGTTGACAACGACGTGCCCGGCTTCGCCGAGTGCGGCGAGCGCCCGGGGGGAAAGCTTGTCGGCCAGTAAAATTTTCATCGGTTCCGTTCGGTCGGTTTCGTCATGACGACGGCGGGTCGGGTCGCGTCAACGCCCCGAAGAAAGGACCCGCCGTCGTGGCGGTTTGTCGTGCGGCTTCCGCAAACCTGCGTAGGGCGGTTTCGGCTTCTCGGGTAAGGGAACCCCTTACGCCGGCCGCGGGATCATTCGAAAAGGTGAACGAGCAATCCGCTCCGTAATTTGGGTTCGAACCAGGTCGACTTCGGAGGCATCAGGAGCCCGGCATCCGAGACGGCGACGAGTTCCTCGATGCTCGTGGGGAACATCGAGATCGCCATCTCCGCCTTCCCTTCGTCGACGAGGCGTTTGAGTTCGGCCGTGCCCCGGATGCCGCCGACGAAGTCGATGTTCGGATCCCGGCGGGGATCGGTGATGCCGAGCATGGGTTCGAGAATATACTCGGTGAGCCGCCCGACGTCCAGGGCGTCCGCCACGGTTCCCCGCTTCGTGGGCGGAAGCGTGACCCGGCGCCACTCGCCGGCGAGGTAGACACACACCGTCCCCTTCTCCTCCGGTTCCGCCGCCACGCCGCTCGTCACGTCGAACCGCTCGCGGAGCCTCGCCAGGAACGTCTCCGGGGCCACCGGCAGCTTGCGGATGATCCGGTTGTAGGCCATGATGCGCATCTGCCCCATCGGGAAAAGCACCGCCGGGAAGTATTCGGCTTCGGGGGGCGGGCTCGCCTCCGTACGGCGGAGCGTCTCGGCGGCGCGGCTGGCCGCCTTGCACCGGTGATGCCCGTCGGCCACGTACATCTTCTCGATGCGCCCGAACGCCTCGACGAGCCCCTCGGCGTCGGCGACCTTCCAGAGCGTGTGGCGCACCCCGTCCTCCGCCGTAAAGTCGTAGAGCGGCTCGCCCGCCTGCGTCTCCGCCAGGATCTGCTCGACGGTCGCCTCGTCGCGGAAGGTGAGCATCACCGGCTCGGCGTGGGCGCGCTGCGTGAGGATGTGACGGGTGCGGTCGTCCTCCTTGTCCGGGCGGGTCTTTTCGTGCTTGAGGATCGTGTCGTCGTCATACTCGGCCACGGCCACGCACCCGAAGATGCCCGTCTGGGCACGCCCCTCCATGACGAGGCGGTAGACGTAGAGCGCGGGGCGATCCTCCTGCAAGGCATACGAACTCCGGGCATAGGCGCGGAGGTTCTCCGCCCCTTTTTCATACACCGCGTCGTCGTGCTCGTCGATGCCTTCCGGCAGGTCGATCTCAGGTCGGATCACGTGGAGGAAGCTCAGCGGCTTGCCGCGCGCCAGGGCGCGCGCCTCTTCCGTGTTGATCACGTCGTAGGGCACACACGCCACTTCCTCGACCTTTTCCGGAACCGGGCGAAGCGCCCGAAAGGGATGCAGAGTCGCCATCTATTCAAAGAGTATTGGTTGGAACAATCGTCTCGCGGGAACGAGCCGAAGTTACGCAATCTTGCCTCCCGTCCGGAAGGGCTTCCGGACGATTGACGTGGAGTTAACAGAAAAGCCACGGGGAGCCCCTTGACGCCAGGAGAAACGGCCGTTTCGCACACGCCATCTCTCGATATCTTATTATTTTTAAACCGAATACAAGGCTTCACCCCCCGCCGTTCTTCGGGCCGGCTTGCCCGTGGCCCATCCTCCGGACCGCTCCTTCCCCGTGCAGATTTGATGATTTTGCGAAAAGTGGTCTCCCGTCCCGACGCGGCTCTTGACAGGGATCCTTTATTGCCCTATCATCGTTTCCCTTTCAAATACATCGCGGGGTGGAGCAGCTGGTAGCTCATCGGGCTCATAACCCGAAGGTCGCGGGTTCGAATCCCGCCCCCGCTACTAAAAAAGACGCCGGTCCCTTTTCAGGGGTCGGCGTCTTCTGGTTTATGCCGTCTTCCAAAGTTCCAGACGAGAATCTCGCATCAGGGTCGAGACGTCCGCCGCTCCGGCGTGCCCCGGGAAAGCGCCCGTAGAAACCGGGAGTCCCCGGGCCGAGCGTCATTTCCGGAGCCCGCACCCGACGCACACCTGAAAGAGCACGCCGGCGTCACGTTGGCCCGTGTTGTCGTCGTATTCGAGGTAGGGATTGATCCGGAAGCGCGCGTCGCGGTACAGCACGTACGACACCGTGCCGTAGAGCGTCCCTTTGAATGGACGAACGCCCGTATCCCCCCGATCCCCTTCGAGGTGAAGCGCGTGCGTCATGCCCAGCCGGAACTTGCGGTTATAGAACAGTTCCATGCTGTTGAGCACGTTGAGGACGCCCCACGACCCGAATTCCGACAGGTAATTCGTGCCGACGGCCACCTGGTTCACCATCTTCCACCGCTCTTTCCGTTTGACGACCCACTCCCCGCCGAGGCGGGCCACCCGCACCATCGGGCGGTCGAAGTCGTGCAGCGTTCCGGCCACGGCAAAGAGGCCGTACTCGTTGTCTTTGAAGGTAGGCGTCCCCACACGCACGCTCCCCAGCCAGCTTCCCCGATAGTTCAGCTTCGTGTCGAACCGCGCGCCTTCTCCGGTCCACTGCACGTAGAAGGGAGCGCCGGAAAGGAAGCCGCCCGCCGTGGCTGCCAGCTCGAGGTCGAGCCGCTCCGAGAGCGGGGTCTTGAAGAAGAGACCCGTGTCGCGTCCAAAGCCAAGGTCGAGGCCCGCCTGATTCGGCAAGAAGCTCATCGTCCCGTCGATGCGGGGGTTGTGGCCGTAGGGCAACGACTTGTGGCCGATCCGGAGCGAGGTGCGGTCCCACTTCGTGCTCACGTTGATCCACGTGTCGAGCAGCCGGAAACCGACCTTCATGTCCCGGAAACCGCCCGCCTGCGGCATCATCTCCAGGGCAAACTTGACGTTCCACGCATTGGGCGTGAGCAGCCGGGTATACCCCCGTTGGATGCGCCGCTCATCCTTGACGAACCACTCGAAACTTACCTGCGTGCGCGGCCCCCGGGTGGCAAGGCCGTACCCGCCCGGCGCGTGTGCGTCAAAGCCGCTGTGGAAGTTCAACTGGTAGTAGAAAAACGTGTGATCGGGCTTATAGAGCCGGGTCTTGAACGCCTGCCCCGGCGCCGGACGGACCTGCAACATTCCGGCGGACAACATGACGAGCAAGCAAACTTTCTTCAATGTTTTCATCGTTTTATACAGGCTATTTTTTTCGTTCTATCGTCGCGCAAGGCATCAATAATTGTACATGTTGCGCCGCACGCGAATCATGTCGGCCATCGCGTCGCTGATTTGCACCCGGGCCATCCAGATCGGCGTGATCCGCTCATAGGACAGGAGGTAGATCTCGAGCACGTTCTTCTCGATGGACTCCCAGCCGATGTAGACCTTCTCCACGCCGTAATTGATGTTGTTCACGAAGCGTCCCGTCTCCTTGTCGGTCAGAAAGAGGTAGGGCTTGATCCGGTCCGGGCGCAGTTCCGGATCATAGGCGATGGTCGATTGCACGGGGTTGTACCGGCGCGCCTTCGGATAGGAGTTGAACCCGAAGCCGAACGTGAGGAACTGTTGCTCGTTGAGCATCGCCATGTCCAGATTCCCGAGCGTGAGTTTGAACGGCAGTTCCTCCCCATCCAGAACGATTTCCACATAGCAATCCGAATCCGGCTGATCGATCCGGTAGAAGGACACCCGGTCCATCTTCCCGGTCCACCAGTAGTTGAAGACCTTCGGGTGGTCGGGCTGATAGAAACCGCGATCGGCAAACTGCGCCACCTTCGCCGGCTCCTTCGTCAGATCGGCATAGGTCTCGAAGCGGTCGCGGTTGACGAAGAGGCCGAGGTCCCACTTGTAATACTGCTCCGCCACGATCGGCTCGATCTTCCTTCCGGTCTGATGCCCGACCTCGATCACGTGCGTGTCCAGTTTGCCGTGGACCCTGCGGATGCGGTCGAAGTCGATCACGGCGTCTTCCACCTGATCGGCGAGCTTCATGTAGTCCAGCGCGAGGGCGGGGTCGATCTCGAGGTCGGGGTTCTTGAGGCGCATCAGCGTCATATAGAGGTCCCTGTCGAGATAGAACCAGCTGTGCGAGAGCGTCCGGTTCTGATTCAGATAGAGGTCGCTCTCCAGGCGCGCGTCGAAATCGCTGTAATCCTCCGTGGTGAGCGTCATCTCCCACTTGGTCGGGTCGAGGCAGTTGTTGAACACGCCGAGGCGATAAACCCGACCGGCCGCCTGACGCATCTCCGGGCTCGCCTCCTCGGCCAGAGCAATCGTGAACTCGTCGTGCTCGCGACGGAACGTGAGCCCGAACCGCCCATATTCTTCGAGCAAGAGTTCGGGCTTCTGCATCTCGCCCGGCAAATCAATGCGCGGAATCAGGCGCATGAGATCGACCGTCCGTGCTTCGACCTTCGTGCCGGCATCGTCGATGAAGGAGAGGTCCACGAGCACCTGCCCCGGCGGCATGCGGTCGCGCAGGCGCATCTCCACGCGTCGGAAGCGCATCTGCCGTTCGTCCACGGCATACGCCGCGTCTTTTTCGCCGGGATCGAACCGATAGTCCCGGCCGGGATCCTCGAGCGCCATGACCAGCGTCCCTCCCGGGGCGGCTTCGAAGATTTTCGCCACCGGCGCCGGCGGCGCCGCCAGACCACGCTCCGCCTTCGAAGCCGTCCATTGATAAGAATAGCAACCCGATACTACTCCGGTCGTCAGCATCAAAGCCAGGGCGACGAACAGGCCGGAAAAAAGCCTCTGCGTATCCGCGCCCTTCGCGCATAGGAATCCCCTTCGTGTGCTCATCATTGGGTCCTCAACGTTCGTATTTCCAAAAAATAGACGGACTCATTCGCATCCCGATCAGGCCTGCTCCGGAACGATCAGATGCAATCGACCTAATTAGGACATCGAGATCTTAATTAAGAAGTACGCAGCATCCAAACACGTTGGGGAAGGAAAGGGGACTAATCACAACATTGGAACATATTTCCTGGAATTGTAACCGGTCGGAGCTTCTTTCGCTGGAGCAGAAATGCTTGAAAACGACGCCCCGGAGCGGCTTTTTGGGGCCACGGGGGAGCTTATCCGGAGTGCAGTGCGCCGCACCGTGACGGAGGGCCGAGCGGTCGATACGGGCGCAGAGACGCCGGGCAAGTCGCCTATTCGCGTGACGACGAGGCGCCGTGGAACTCCTCGGCAAACTGAATGAACTGCTTGATCATCGGCGCATTGCGTTCTTCGAGGAAGGGCAAGAGCGCGCGAGAGAATCCCTCGAACACTTCCATGAGGCGCACCAGATTATCGATGCGAAGGCAGAGTTGTCCCTCGAGCGCATCGAGGTCGGCGCAGGAGCGCTCCGCCTGCCCGCCGGTGAGGATGTCGCGGCACTCCTGGAGTTGCTGTTTCACGGGCTTGATTTCCCGCCGCTCGCGCTCTTTGATGATCTGCGCGGTGATCTGCCAGACGTCTTTTTCCGCGGTATAATAATCTTTTCTCGAACCGGGCTGATGCACCTTGCGCACGAGGTTCCAGTTCATGAGTGCGTGAAGGTTCATGTTGGCGTTTCCCCGGCTGATCCGGAGGCGCGCCATGATTTCGTCGGTGTCGAGGGGTCCTTCGCAGGCGTAGAGCAGGGCGTGGATCTGCGCCATCGTGCGGTTGATGCCCCAGTTCGAAGCCATCTCGCCCCAGAACAGGACGAAGCGTTCCATGGCCTCGTGGTACCGGCGCGACGGCTCGGTCGGATCAGCGGGCCCCGGTGTAGGCGAAGGCTGCTCACGCGGATCACTCATCATCGACGCCGGGTTTCGCTCGGACAAAAGACAGGGTGCTTATGACTGACGCCGTGCATCGCTGTTCCGAGGCGTTTCAATTATTGCCGGGCTCCCGTCTGGTGGACGGAAAGGGCGCAAGCGCCTTATTAATTTTTTCCGGAGCGGGGAAAGCGGGAATCTTCTCCCGCCGCCGAAGTATGAAAGACGCCCCCGGATCGTCACTGTGAGCGCAGCGCCCCATCCCACCCGACGCATGAGCACCTCTCCATCCCCTCTGCTCACCCTGACCACCGACTTCGGCACGCGCGATGCCTACGTGGCCGCCATGAAAGCCGTCATCCTTCGGATCGCGCCGGAGACGCGTATGGTCAACGTCACGCACGAGATCTCGCCGCAGGACGTGATGGAAGCCGCCTTCGTGCTCCGGGACGCCGCGTTCCTTTTCCCCCCGGGAACGGTTCACCTCGTCGTCGTCGATCCGGGCGTGGGGACGGAGCGGCGGCCCGTGGCCGTGCGCAAAGGGACGCACCGCTTCGTGGGTCCGGACAACGGCCTGTTCCCCCTCCTCTTCGACGGCGAGCCTCCCGACGAGGGCGTCGTGCTGGACCGCCCGGCGTTCTGGCGCACGCCCGAGCCGAGCGCCACGTTCCACGGGCGGGACATCTTCGCGCCGGCGGCGGCGCACCTCGCCTCGGGCCGCCCCCTCGCCGACCTCGGTCGTCCCCTCGACGCGCTGACGCCGCTCCACTGGGCGCTCCCCATCGTCGACGGACGCGGCCTGCAGGGCTGGGTCGTCCACGTCGACCGTTTCGGCAACTGCATCACCAACATCCCCCGCACGGCGTTCGAAGCCGCCCGAGAGGGCCGCCCCGTCAAGATTTTTGCGGGCAACACCATTCTCCGAACCGTCCATCGCACCTATGCCGAGGTGGCGCGCGGCGAGCCGGTGGCGCTTTTCGGGAGCAACGATTATCTCGAAATAGCCGTCCACGGCGGGAACGCATCCGAACTGCTGGGCATTCGAAAAGGCGCGCCGGTGAACATCGTGTTTTTATAAACGCCCGTTCCGAACGTTCGCCGCGACGCTCTCGACACGTATGAGCCCGATCCATGCCCGACCTTTCCGCATCCCGCCCCAACCCCCTGCTCCAGCATCTGGACAGCCTCTACACGTTCGCGCAGATCCTGACGCCTGACCCCGGGCAAGCGGCCGACCTCGTGCTCGAGACGTACCGGCGGGCGGCGGAACGCTCGCCGTCGGAGCGGCTCCTGACCGACGAGAAAGCCTGGCTCTTTCAGTTGATGCAGGAATGCTACCGGGAGCGGGCGGGGAAGGACGGCTCCGGGGACGAAGCGGAGACGTCCGGAGCCTCGGCGCTGCGTGAGCTGCGCCTCCGGCTGTGTCGGCAATACGTGGACCGCGCGCTCCCGGTCGCCTTTGCCACGCTCCCCCACGAGCACCGGCTGCTGCTGACGCTGTGCGACGTCGAGAACCTCTCGTGCGTGGAGGCGAGTGTGGTCGTCGGTCTCGACGCCGTGACGGCGTGCGCCCGGCTCGAGGAGGCGCGCCGCACCCTCTCGCGCATCGTCCGCAATCCCGTCTCGAGCGCCGAGCGCCGCCTGCTGTACCTGCTTCCCGAAGAGCCGTCGGAGTGGATGCCCGCCGCGCTTCAGCGCATGATCGCCGACGAGCTCTCGCCTCTGCCGCCGACGCTCCCCCCCGCCGTGGCCGCCGCGCTCGAACCGGACGCCGCCCCCTCCGAAGCCTCTACGCGCGATGCCGTCCCCGTCGCGCGGGGCGGGTCGGGGCCGCGCCGCCCGCGACGCCGGCCGCTGCGCGGGTTCCTCACCGGGCTCGCCATCATCGTCTTCACCGGCCTGGTCGGCTACGGCATTACCGCGCTCATTCCCGAGCCGGAGACCGACTTCAACATCATCACCCTCTCCGCCCGCCACGCCGACGAGGTCCACCCCTCGTTCCGGACCGCCAGTCCCGAACAGGCCGAACGGTACGTGCGCGACCGTCTGGGGCGTCGCATCACCATCCCGAACATCGATCAGGTCCTGTTCCTCGGCGTCGGCTCCGGCGCGATCATCCCGGGCGCCGAGGTGCCGGTGCTCCTCTTCGAAGACCCCGCCACCGGCGAACGGATCACCGTCTTCACGTACAGTTACGCCTTCCTCGAACGGAACCGGGGACGCGTGCAACTCGAACGCGACATCCTCCTCCAGATCGAGAGCGACGACCGTTTCGATCTCCACGACCTCGGCGAACGGAAGGTGCTCGTGTGGCGCAACCGGGACGACATCTTCGTGGCCGTCACCTCCGGAGACGCCGACCTCCTCCGAAGCCGCATCCACTTCCCCTCCTGAGCTCGCGACCGTCTCAAGCCGACGGAAGCTCGATGCGAAACGTGCTGCCCTGACCGGGACGCGACTGCGCGAGGGTGAGCGTGCCGCCGTGGTAATCCTCGACGATGCGTTTGGCCAGGCTCAACCCCAGCCCCCAGCCTCGCCGTTTCGTGCTGTACCCGGGACGGAAGACGTTTTTCCAGTTTCGCCGGTCGATGCCCTTTCCGGTGTCCTTCACTTCTATGACCACCTTCCCGTGTTCCCCCCACGCCTTCACCTCGATCCGCCCCTGCTCCGTCTCGATGGCGTCGAGCGCATTTTTCAGCAGGTTCTCGATGACCCACTCGAAAAGCTCGGCATTGAGCGGCGCGCGGAGTTCGGGCGGCGCTTCCACGTCGAGCGTGATGCCCTGTTGCGGCATCCGGCGACGGATGTAGTCGGCGGTGCGGGCGATGACGACGGCGGGCGACATGGGCTCCAGCTTCGGAAGCGACCCGATGTCCGAGAAGCGATTGGCGACGCGATGCAGGCGGTCGATGTCGTGCTCGATCTCGTTGAGGGCGGCCTCCACCTGCTCGGGCGGCAGGTCCGGAATGCGGAGCACTTCGAGCCACCCCATCAGGCTGGAGATCGGCGTGCCGAGTTGATGGGCGGCCTCTTTGGCCATGCCCGCCCACAGGCTGCTCTGCTCGTTTCGACGCACGTAAGAAAAGCCGAGATATCCGACAAGGATGAACAGCCCGACGAAGATCAGCTGGACGTACGGGAAGATACGGAGCTGTTTGACGAGGTTCGACTCGTCGAAATAGAGGAGCTGGTTCAGTTGCTGATCCCCGTAATCGATCTCGATGGGGATGGGGTCGAACGCCTTCGCCATATCCTCCAGCCGCCTTTCGAGCGTCTCCACCACGCGGAGGGAATCCTCGGGCGAGAGCCCCGTGAAAGCGTCCGGCACGCCGTCGATGTTTCGCCAGTTGACCACGCGCTTCGTGTCGGCGTCGACGACGATGGCGGGGATGTCGAACGTGTTCGGGACCAGGATGGCGTCCGTGATGAAGCTGAGTTCGCTCGCCTCGGGCATACCCTGCGCCCAGAGCACCGCCTTGCGGTACGCCTCCAGACGCTCCGGCGGGAGCGCGCGCGCCCCGGCTCCCGCTTCCCATTCACGGAGCAATTGGTCGAGCTCCCGGAGTTCGGGGAGATACGGGTTGAGGGCCTGCGGCTGAGCCGCCTTCGAGAGCTGCTCATACGCCTTCCCCCAGAGCTGCATGATCGACTGTTCGCGTTCGCCCAGCCGCTTCACGAGCCGGTTCGTGTAGACGAGCGAGGCTACGGCGATAAGCACCGCAAAGACGATCAGCCCGAGCTTCAGGTTTACGGAAACGCGGTAGGCGCGCATCTTCGGGAGCCGGATGGTGGGGATAGAGACGAACGCGACGGGCGAGACGGACGCCTGCGCGCCCGATACAACGGCGAAGCCGCGCCCGGGTTCAGCCGCCGCCCTCACCGGGCGCTTCCGTCAGGGCTGCACGATGGTCTGGTCGCGCTTCGGCCCGGTGGAGACCATCCGGACGGCGACGCCCGTCTGCTCGGTGATGAAGCGAAGGTAATCCTGAGCGGCGGCGGGCAGGTCTTCGAAGCGCCTCACGCCCGTGAGATCCTCCGACCATCCCGGCAACGTCTCATAGATCGGCTCCACCTTTTCGAGGGTCTGCACCTCGCTCGGGAAGCGGGTCGTCTCCTTGCCGTCATACCGATAGCGGGTGCATACCTTGATCGTCTCGAAGCCGGTCAGCACGTCGAGCTTGGTGATGGCGTAGTCGGTGAAGCCGTTGACCATGGTGGTATAGCGGAGGGCGACCAGGTCGAGCCATCCGCAGCGACGGGGGCGGCCCGTCGTCGCGCCGAACTCGTGGCCGAGGCGCCGGAGTCGCTCGCCGTCCTCGTCGAGGAGTTCCGTCGGGAAAGGTCCGTTGCCCACGCGGGTGCAATAGGCCTTGACGATGCCGATGCTCCGTTCGACGGCAGTCGGAGGCACCCCGAGGCCGGTGCAACAACCGCCGGCGGTCGGGTGGCTGGAGGTGACGAACGGGTACGTGCCGAAGTCGACGTCGAGCAGCGCTCCCTGCGCGCCTTCGGCCAGCACGCGCTTGCCCTCCCGGAGCGCCCGGCAGAGATACTGCGTCGTGTCGGTCACATATGGGTCGATGAGCTGATCGAAGGCGACGTACTCCTCGATGATGGCCTCCACGTCGAGCCCCGCCTCACCGTAGATGTTCCGGAGGATCACGTTCTTCTCCTCGATGGAGCGCTTGAGCTTCTTGCGAAGCGTCTCCCGGTCGAGGAGGTCCACCACGCGGATGCCGGTGCGGGCAAACTTGTCCACGTATGCCGGTCCGATGCCGCGCCCGGTGGTGCCGATGGCGCCGGCGTCGCGCGCGCGCTCACGGGCCGCCTCCACCTGTTTGTGATACGGCATGATGAGGTGGGCGTTGTGCGAGATCAGGAGCCTCCCCTCCACCTCGTAGCCGAGCTCTCGGATCATCCGGATCTCTTCGAGCACCGCCGCCGGATCGATCACTACGCCGTTGCCGATCACGCACGTGACGCCCTCGTGAAAGATGCCGCTCGGCACGAGGTGCAAGACGAACGTCTGGTCTCCCCAGCAGATGGTGTGCCCCGCATTGGCGCCCCCCTGATACCGCGCCACGATGTCCACCTGGTCGGCCAGCAGATCGACGATCTTGCCTTTGCCCTCATCGCCCCACTGGCTTCCGATGACGATTGTAACCGGCATGATGCTTCTCCGGAACGTTTATGGTTTTCCGCGCGACGCCCGCGCCCCCGCGTACGGGCGAGGCGACGGGCACGGCACAAGAGAAGGCGGCGAGGCTTTCCCCGCCGCCTTCACGGTTGCTTTCACGGCGGGGGGCAAGGCCCGTGAGCCCGCGCGCGACGCCTGCGCCGCAACGACGGATCCGAACGACCGCGCCCCCCGAAGGGTTTATGCTTCCTCCTCGAAGCTCGCGACCGCTTCATCCACCGAATCATAGTGTTTGAACACGGTGATCAGCTTCGTAATCACGAGCAGCGACTGGATGCGATCGGCCACATTGGCCAGACGCAGGTCGCCGCCGGCATTGCGCATCGTCGTCAGCGCGCTGATGAGCATGCCCAGGCCGCTCGAATTCATGAACTTGACCTTCGAGAGGTCCACGACCACGTTGGTTTTGCCCTTTTTCTTGAGCTCGTGCAACGTCTCGTGCAGCTTGGCGCCGTCGGGACCACCCATGACGTTGCCTTTCAGTGTGATCACGACGGCGTTGTATCGCTCGTCCACGTTGAAGTTCATCTGTCCTCCGGACTTGAATGGGGGTAATCAGGGAAGGCCTGGACCTGTGAATCCATGCGCAGCACGCGCCACAGGTCATCTCGGTTCTATGTCCCGGGATGTCGCTTCGCGGTTCATTTGCGCCGTTTCTTCGGCATACGCGCATTCAACTCCACCACGATCGGCGACGCCACGAAGATGGACGAATACGTGCCGATAACAATGCCGATGATGAGCGCAAAGGCAAAACCACGCAACACTTCGCCCCCGAATATAAAGAGCGTCAGGACCACGAGCAAGGTCGTCCCGGAAGTGATGATGGTGCGGCTGAGCGTGTTGTTGATCGACCGGTTCACCACTTTGTCGTACGATTCCGTCTTGAACAGATTCGTGTACTCACGGATGCGGTCAAAGATCACCACCGTATCGTTGAGCGAATAGCCGACGATGGTCAGAAAAGCAGCGATGATCGTCTGATCGACCTGCAGCGAGAACGGCAGCACCCCATACAGGAGCGAGAACGCCCCGAGCGTGATGGTCACGTCGTGGAACAGGGCGACCACCGCCCCGACGCCGAACCGCCATTCGAAGCGAATCAGGATGTAGACGAAGATGACGAGCAGGGATCCGAAGACGGAATAGATGGCGCCGCGTTTCAGATCCTCCGCGAAGCGCGGCCACAAGGTGTTCGTCTTGACGACCTTGGGATTCGACTCGGGAAAAGCGGACTCGATACCCTCAACGATCTGATCCTTCCGCTGGGTGATGTCGCTGTCGGCGAGGGTGCGGATGAGCAGCGCATTTTCACCGAAGGCCTTCACCTCGGGCGCCTGCCCGAGCACATCGGACAACACCGAACGCACCTCGGTCGTCACCAGCGGCTGATCGGTCTCAATGACAAACTCCATACCGCCCTTGAAGTCGATGCCGAGTTCGAGGCCGTGGATGAAGATGGATCCGAGGCTGATCAGAATCAGAACCCCGGAGAATAAATACGCCTTTATCCGATTCTGGATGAAGTCTATTTTGGTGTTTTCAAAAATTCGCATGGTCGTTTCTCTCAATGCTTGTCGCCCGGAAGCGACGGATTCAACATCTTTTGCATGACCCGGTCGAGCGGGCGCGCTTTATCCGAAGCTCACCACCTTCCGACGCTCGATCACGAGGTAGTCGAAGATGATGCGAGTGAAGACGATGGCGGTGAACATCGAGGACAGGATGCCGGCCATCAGCGTGACGGCAAAGCCCTGAATCGGCCCGACGCCGAACGAGTACAAAATGACGCCCACAAAGAACGTCGTGATGTTCGCGTCGAAGATGGCGCTGAGGGCCTTGGCATAGCCCCCTTCGATGGACGCCTTGAGCGTCTTGCCGGTCGCCTGTTCCTCGCGGATACGCTCGAAGATGAGCACGTTGGCATCGACGGCCATACCGATGGTCAGCACGATACCGGCGATGCCCGGAAGCGTCAGGGTGGCGCGGAAGCTGGCGAGGATGCCCAGGATGAAGATGATGTTGAGGATGAGCGCCAGGTCGGCCACGACGCCGGCGGTGCGGTAATAGAGGATCATGAACAACGCCACGGCCAGCAACCCGACCATGACCGAGTTGAAGCCGGCGCGAATCGAAGCCCGTCCGAGGCTTGGCCCGACCGTTCGCTCCTCGACGATGTCCACCGGCGCCGGAAGCGCGCCCGATTTGAGCACCGTCACGATGTCCTGCGCCTCTTCCCGGGAAGCCAGCCCGGTGATGCTCGTGCGCCCGCTCGGGATGCGCTCGTTGATCACCGGATACGAGTAGACCACGCCGTCGAGCACAATGGCGACCTGTTTCCCGACGTTGGCCCCCGTCAGACGCGACCAGGTGCGGGCGCCCTCGGAGTTCATCGCCATCGAGACCTCCGGCTGGTTCGTGAACTGGTCGAAGTCCACCCGCGCGTCGGTGATGACGCTGCCGTCGAGTTCGACGTCCTTGCGCACCCCGAGGAGGTAATAGATCTCGTGTCCTTCCGGGGTGAACCCTTGCGGCGAGGCCGTATACATCAGTTCGACGTCGGGCGGAAGCATCTCGCGCACCTTCGGGTCGGAGAGCAGTCGGTTGACCTTCGCCGTGTCCTGCTCGACGACGCTTCCGAAGATGGCGCCCTGCCCGACCGGCGTCATCACTTCGAGCAGGCGGTTGCCCGTGCCCTGCTGCTCCTCGTCGATGAGCGCGTTCGGGTCGAAGGTCGAGTCGGCCTCGGCCACGGCGCTCGTATCGACGAGGCTGGAGTCGAGCCCGACCTCATAGTACTCGATGATGCGCTGGAGGGACCGCTGCAACTCCGCCGGGTCCGCCATCAGGTGAAACTCCAGGCGCGCCGTCCCTTTGAGCAAGCCGCGGATGCGGTCGGGGTCGTCGATGCCGGGCATCTCCACGACGATGCGCCGCGTGCCCTGCTTCTGGATCGAGGGCTCGGTGACGCCGTACCGGTCCACCCGGTCCCGGATGATCTCGATGGCCCGGTTGACGGCCTCGTCGGCCTGCTGGCGGAGGTACTGCGCGATCTCGGCGTTGCTCGAACGCCGCGTGATCCCCGCTTCGTCGTTCCGGAAATACCGCGACAGCCGCACATCGGGATCGCGCTTCTCGAACTCCTCCACGAAGGCGTCGATGATCGAGATGTCGCCGGTGGCGGCGCGTTCCCGGGCGGCGGCCAGCACTTCCTCGAAGGTCTGATCCGTATCGGTGGCGAGCGCGCGGATCAGATCTTCGACGCGCACCTCCAACGTCACGTGCATGCCGCCGAGAAGGTCGAGCCCGAGTTTGAGGGCTTTTTCTTTCGTTTCACGAATATCACTGAAATGCTCCTCCAGATAGGCCGACCGTTCCTCTTCCGTCATCGCGCTGAGCTTCTTGTTGATGTAGTAGCTCTTGACGGAAGGATACAGGTAGTAGCCGGAGAGCACCAGGAAGAAAACGGTGATGCCGATCTTAAGTCCGTTACCTTGCATGGTTCACTTTGAGAATGGTTGTGGTCGAAAGCGGAACACGCCGCCGATACGGGAGACGCGGGAAAGAGGCGCGCTTCGGCCCGGATGGCCGGGCGCTTTCCGGACAGGGAAAGGCCGCGAGAGCTAGAGGGGCCGTCCACGCCGGGAAACGTACGTCCCGGCACGTGGATGCGCGGAATGGGGTCAGCCGGTGAACCGGCAGTGAGGGGCTAGGGCCCGAGCGGCTGCGCCGTCACGATCCGGCGCAACGCGTGGGCGAAGGCTTCCGCATGGTTTGCCGAAGCAACGCGCGACAGGGCCGCCGTGCGGAGCAGGGCCTCGGCCTGCCCGGCGAACGCGGCAGGATTGTGCTCCGGGATTTTCATCTGCGGCGCAACCATCGCCGAGAGGGCCGTGGGAGGCAATACGGCCTCGCCGACCACCCGGTGATACCGGCACTGGAGCAAGAACAGAAGCGCCTCGGGAGAGAGCGACTGCCCGGTGAAGGCCTTCGCAAGCGCCTCGCCGGAGTGGCGCCCCGCATACGCTTCGAAGAAGACCGACAGGTACTCGTGAAACGTCCCGGGCGCGCGGACTTCCACGGCCGCCAGCGCTTCCTCGAAGGCTGCGCCCGCCGGCTCGCGCAACTGGCTCCGGAGCCAGTCGGCGAAAGGCAGGACGGAAGGCTGCGCCGACGTCGCCAGCGGCGCGACGAACGACGTGAACGTGCTGACGCCGATCACGAGCGTCAGCCAGCGCATTCCCCATTTCGAGCGCAATCGCCGCATCAGAAGCCGGTGGACAGGAGAGATGAAGACGGGTACATACAGACGGGAAAGTTAGAAAGTTCTCCTCCGCCGATCAACGCCCCTTCGTGAAACTTTGCGAGAGAACACTCACCCCGACGACGGCGCGCCCGCCGGTCTGTTTTTTTCGTAGATTGCCCGCAACGTTTCCCCCATCAGCGAACCGATGCGTCTTCCCGCAACCCCCCTGCTCTCGGTCGTGATCCCCTCCTATTGTGAAGGGTCGGGGGTGATCGAGACGCTCGACGTCGTCGCAGGCGTCCTCCGCAAGGCCGCGATCCCGCACGAACTCATCGTGATCGACGACGGCTCGACGGACGACACGTGGTCGTTCCTCGAAAACGCGTGCGCGACATATCCCCGGCTCCGCGCGGTGCGTTTCAGCCGAAACTTCGGCAAAGAGGCCTCCATCTGGGCCGGTCTCCGGCACGCGAGCGGCGGCGCCGTGCTCGTCATGGACGCCGACCTCCAGCACCCGCCCGGGCTGATCCCGGAAATGTACCGGATCTGGCGGGAAGCGCGCGTGGACGTGGTGGAGGCGGTAAAAACGCACCGGAGCCGGGAGCCGCTCCTGAACCGGCTGGGCGCGCGCCTCTTCTACACGCTCATGAACCGACTCTCCGGCTTCGACCTCGACCGCGCCACCGACTTCAAGCTCCTCGACCGCCGCGCCGTGGACCTGCTCCTCCACCTCGAAGAGCGCAACCTGTTTTTTCGCGGCATCGTGGCGTGGATGGGCTTCGAGCGGGCGCAGGTGTCGTTCGAGGTCCCCGAACGCGCACACGGCCGCTCGAAATGGACCTTCGTCAAGCTTGCCGGGCTCTTTACCCGTTCCCTCACCGCCTTCTCGACGCTCCCGCTCCAGTTGATCACCCTCGCCGGTGTGCTCTTTCTCCTCTTCTCGCTGATCCTCGGGACGAAGGTGTTCGCGCAATGGTGGATGGGCGAGGCGGTGGAGGGGTTCACGACGGTTATCCTCTTGCTGGAGATCATCGGGAGCCTGCTCATGCTGAGCCTGGGCATCCTCGGCACGTACCTGGCGCGGATCTACGAGGAGGTGAAACGTCGACCGCTCTACGTGGAAGCCGCCGTCCTCGCTTCGGAGCCGTCGGACCGGCCGCCCATGGTCGACCCGGATGAGGCCCCTGCCGGGTCTCGGCCTCCTGAGACCAGCGCGTAAACCTGCCCTTCCCCCGACCACGCCCATGCCCTTCCTCGCCCCCGTCACACCCGACTCGCCTCCTCCATCCCGGCGGATGCTCCGGCGCACGTGGGCCGCTGCGCTCGCCGCCGCCGCCCTCGTGCACGTGTTGACGCTGGACATCTCGCCCATCTACTGGCAGGACGAAGTGCAGCAGGTGGACTTTGGGCGGCTCACCCTCGAACCGGAGAGCGAGTGGTCGACGAAGTGGTCGCCGCAGACGGGGCGGCCCGTGCGAGCGTGGTCGTACGCGGGACCGCTGGCGCACGAGTTGCTCTACCGCGCTGCCGGAGAAACACCGCGCGCCGTGCGGCTGGCCGCCCTCTTCGGCGCGATGCTCGCGGCCACGACGATGCTCGGCTGGCTGCTTGCGCGGGGGACGAGCCCGTGGCCGGCCGGCGCGCTGAGCCTGGCCTTTTTTCTCGATCCACTCTTCGTCAAAAGCTACAAGGGCGGGCGCGTAGACGGGTGGGCCTTCGCGGCGGCGCTCGCCTCGTGCTGGATGCTCCGCCGCGCACGGGCGGCTCCCGCGCAAGCCCGTACGTATGCCGCCCTCGCCGGGGCGCTCGCCGCCGCCGCCGCCATGACCTGGCAGTCTGCGGTGTTCCTCTACCCGCTCATCCTCCTCGAACTGGTCCATCTCCTCCGGGAAGGCCCCGGCACGGAACACGGGCGGCGCCGGGCCCTGACCCTTTCCGCCGCTTTCCTGGCCGGAAGCGTGGCGGTCGCCGTCGCGCTGGCGATCCCGCTGCTTCCGCATGCGAGCCGCCTCGTCGAAGACACCCGCATCTTCTTGTCCTCCAGCGCAGCCACGGGCGCCCCGATGACGGCCAGACTCCGCAAACTCCTTCGCTTCGGTGCGGTGGCCGGCACGCTCAACCTCTCGGTCGTCGTTCTGATCACGGCTTTCCTCGCCGCCCTCATCCGCCGGGAAGCCGGGCTGCTCCTGGCCACCCTCGCCGGATACGCCCTCATCGCTTCGACGCTGATCTACAGCGCGCGGGTGTTGTACCTGATCCCGTACCTCTTCGCACTTACGGCCGGGCTCTTTCTCGTCCCGCCTCGCCGCACGTCTCCCGTATGGCCTCGATGGGCGAGCGTCGGGCTGCTGAGCGTCTTGCTCCTCTGGACCGTCGGGCTTTCCCTCGTCGCACGGCCTGCGGTGGCGCTGAAGGAGCGCCGGGAACGCGATCCGGAGGGGCTGTTTCGGCTCGCCGCCGAAAAGATCGGCGCAGGTCCACACGAGGTGTATCTCGGCAGAACGTTCGAGTTCTACTATCCCGGTCGTCCGCTCGGGTGGAAAATCTATGCGCCGAACTGGGAACCCGTCGCGCAAGGCTCCCTTGCCCGAAAAAACAGACGCGCGCTCTTCAGAAGGGTGCACTTTGCCATCTATCGGGAACGCGACCTGTCCGGAGATGCGAACGAGGGGTTTCGGGAACTCGGCCTGCAGTACCTCGGCACGTTTTGCCCGAACGCGCCCGACTTCTCCTGTGAGGCAGACGCCCCCCCTTCCGCCTATGGTCCCTACGTTCTGTACGGCCGCCGGCCTTGAGGACTTATCGCAATCATCCGGGCGGATTTTCCGGAATGACACACGGCTGACACCCCGCGCGTTTATTCTGACGGCGCATACGAAACTTCCTTTGAGAACCCATGAAAACCGGCCTCTTTCACATCTCCGAGGTCCTGCCGGTCGCGTTGTCCGATTTTGCCGCCACGCTTCCGGGAAGCCCTTCACCGGCCGTTCCCGGATGGAAGACCGCGCCGCTTCCCGACGTCCCCGGCGCACAAGCAAAGCGCCCCTCATCCATGAACGGACTGCTCCTCTCGGTCATGCACCGCATGCTCCCCCTCCGCTGAGCCGCCCCTCGGCGCATTTCTCGTGAAGCGCGGCGCAGCGCCGCATCTCCGGCTCCCGCACGTCCACTTCGAGCACTTTTAACGGAACAGCCCAAACCCGCCTCCGTTGGTCTGCCCACATGCATGCGCGTGTCTCTTACCCGCATGCTTTTTCGTACCTTGGACGATCTTCGCCTTTTCACCCTCCGGGTCCTCGAGGCCCCCGGCATGCAGACGAACAAGAGATTTGCCCGGTACGCCTGGGCCGTGCTCGCGTACAACCTGCTCGTGATTCTCTGGGGCGCTTTCGTGCGCGCCACGGGATCGGGCGCAGGGTGCGGAAGCCACTGGCCCCTCTGCAACGGCGAAGTCGTGCCGCAGGCGCCGGAGGTGGAAACGCTGATCGAACTCACGCACCGGCTGACGAGTGGGCTGGCCGGCGTCTTCGTCGTGATCCTCTTCATCTGGGCGTTCCGGGCCTTCCGGAAAGGCCACCCCGTGCGCCGGGCCGCCACGCTTTCGCTGATCTTCATCATCACCGAAGGGCTGGTCGGAGCGGGACTGGTGCTCTTCGAATGGGTGGCCGACGACGCCTCGCTGGGGCGCGTCCTCTCGATGGCCGTCCACCTCGTCAACACGATGCTCTTGCTGGCCTCGTTGACGCTGACCGTGTGGTGGGCCGGTGGAGGGCCGGACGTCGACCTCCGCCGACGGGGCGAAGCGCGGTGGCTGGTCGGCGCCGCACTGCTGGGCATGCTCGTGCTCAGCAGCGCCGGAGCCCTGACTGCGCTCGGCGACACCCTTTTTCGACCGGACACCCTCGCCGAGGGGTTTCGGCAGGATTTCTCCGCCGCCGCCCATTTCCTCGAACGTCTCCGCATCGGTCATCCCCTCCTGGCTATCCTCTTCGGCGTCTATCTCCTTTTCGTCACGCGCCACCTCGCGTCGCTTCGACCGTCCCCCGCCGTGAAACACTTTGCCCGCATCGTCCTGACGCTCTTCGTCGTCCAGTTTCTGGCGGGGCTGCTCAACGTCTTTCTCCTGGCGCCCGTCTGGATGCAGCTCGCGCACCTGCTCCTCGCCGATTTTCTCTGGATTTCGATCGTATTGCTCGGCGCTTCCGGGCTTGCCGTCACGGCCGCCGAACCCGTGCCGGAGGCGTTGCACCCTCAACGCTCCGGTTGACCGCCTCTTTCACCTTGGGTGAAGGATCCGTACCTTTAGCGTTTACTCCACACCCCGCCTCTTAATGTTGACTTCCCCGCACCGTTCCCTGCTTCGTTCGCCTCAGGCCGAGGCCGCCGCACCCGTCCCGGTCGAGGCCGCGCGCGTCTCCACACCCTGGCGCGACTATCTGACGCTGACGAAGCCCGAGATCTCCTTTCTCGTGGCCGTCACCGCGCTGGCGGGCTTCCTCTTCGGCTCCCCGGACGGCCTCGACGGGTGGAAGCTTCTGGCCCTGCTCACGGGCGTCGTCCTGACGTCGGCGGGCAGCGGGGCGCTCAATCATTATTATGAACGCGACCTCGACCGGCGGATGCGCCGCACCGCGCGTCGCCCCCTGGCGACGGGACGGATCAGCCCCGACGCGGCCCGGAACTTCGGCATGGGCCTCGTCGCCCTCGGTCTGGCGATCCTGTGCCCGCTGACGACCCCGCTCACCGGCGTCCTCGCCGCGGTCACGGTTGCGCTCTATCTGTACGTCTACACGCCGCTCAAACGAAAGACGAAGCACAACACCCTCGTGGGCACGATCCCGGGCGCGTTGCCGGCGCTGGGCGGCTTCGCAGCGGCGACCGGCACGCTCGGCGCGGGCGGGTGGGCGCTCTTTGCCGTGCTCGTCTGCTGGCAGATGCCCCACTTCTTCGCCCTGGCGTGGATGTACCGGAAAGACTATGCGCGCGCGGGGTACGCCATGCTCCCCGTCGTCGAGCCCGACGGCGTATCGACCGTGCGACAGACGGTGTTCTTCTCCGTGCTCATGATCGCCGCGAGCCTCGTGCCGACCGCGCTCGGCATCGCCGGGTGGCTCTACTTTGCCGGAGCGCTGGCGCTCGGGCTGTGGTTTCTGCGGCCCGTGCTCCGTTTCTTCTACTACCGCACCGTTCAGGATGCCCGCCGTGTGCTCATGGCGACGATCATCTATATCCCGGTCCTCGTCGCGCTCATCGGCCTCGACAAACTCGCGACATGGGTGTTCGAATGATCTACGGGCGGGCAGAACGCGCCATCGGATCCCCCCTCAAACGCCGCACATCCGATGGCTGAGCGCGCGGCATCATCCGCTGTTTCAAAAAGATCATCAATGGCCGAACCGGCAGTATCCGTCCAGAGAGTCACCCACCGATACGGTGATCACGTCGCCCTTCGCGACGTAACGTTCGACGTGGAAGCGGGGTCGTTCTTCGGCCTCCTCGGGCCGAACGGCGGAGGCAAGACGACCCTTTTCCGCATCCTCTCCACGTTGCTGCGCCCCACGGAGGGCGCGGCGGCCGTCTTCGGCGCGGACACGGCGCGCGCGCCCCACGCCGTGCGCCGGAAGCTCGGTGTCATCTTTCAACAGCCCGCCCTCGACGACGAGCTTACGGTGTCCGAGAACCTCCGTATCCACGGTGCGCTCTACGGCCTCGGCAAGCGCGACCTGACCCGCCGCATCGGGACGCTTCTCGAACGCTTCGGCCTCGAAAAGCGCGCGCGCGATCGGGTGAAGGCGCTCTCCGGCGGGCTTCAGCGCCGCGTCGACCTGGCGCGCGGCCTGCTCCACAGCCCCCGCCTGCTCCTGCTCGACGAGCCGACCACCGGCCTCGACCCCGTCGCCCGGCGGTCGTTCTGGGATGCGCTCGAACCGCTCCGCCGCGACGAAGGCGCGACGATCATTGTGGCCACCCACCTGCTCGACGAAGCCGACGCGTGCGATCGTATCGGCATCCTCGACCGGGGGCGCCTCGTCGCGCTCGGCTCGCCGGAGACGCTCAAAGCTGAACTCGGCGACGCCACCCTCTGGCTCTCCGCCGACGACCCGCGCGCGCTCGCCGAGAGCATCCGCACCCGGCTCGGCTTCGAAGCCCGCATCATCGGCGCGCAGGTGCAGGTGCGCCACCCCGACCCCCCGGCGATCCTCCCGGCGCTCTACGAAACCTTCGGGGACGCGCTCAAGAGCGCCACCGTCCGCACGCCGACGCTCGAAGACGTGTTCATGGTCCACGCGGGCCATGCCCTCGACGAGGCCGCCCACGGAGCAACGCTCCCTGCCTGAACAGTCCTTTTTCCGCCTCATCCGAAAGACGTCATGACCGCCCTCACCGCGCTGTGGAAGCGTGAAATCATCAAGTTCGTCCGCGACCGGAGCCGCATCATCGGCGCGCTCGGGCAACCGCTCGGCTTCTGGCTCCTGCTCGGCTTTGGTTTTCAGGGGACGTTCCGCATGCCGTCGAACGGGGATGCTGCCGTGGGCTACATGGAGTTCCTGTTCCCCGGCGTCATTGCCATGGTGCTGCTCTTCACGGCCCTTTTCTCGACCATCTCCATCGTGGAAGAGCGCAAGAGCGGCTTCCTTCAGGCGGCCCTCGTCGCGCCGACGTCTCGGCTCTCGCTCGTCCTCGGGGCGACGCTCGGCGGAGCCACCCTTGCGCTCCTTCAGGCGGTGCTCTTTCTCTTCCTCTTGCCCCTGTCCGGTCTCCATCCGACCCTGCTCGGCCTCGTGATCCTCGTCGGCGTATGCGCGCTCATCGGCATCTCCTTCACGGCGCTGGGCGTGCTCTTCGCCTGGCGCATGGAGACCACGCGCGGCTTCCACGCCGTGATGAACCTCGTCCTGCTGCCGATGTGGCTGCTCTCCGGCGCGGTCTTCCCTCTCACGGGCGTGCCCGCCCCGCTCCGCTGGGTGATGACCCTCAACCCGGTGACGTACGGCGTCTCGGCGCTCCGGCAAAGTCTGTACTGGCCCGCCTCCGCACCCGACGCCTCCGCGCCGCTCGGCCTCTCGATCGCCGTGAGCGCGGTCTTCGCCGCCCTCATCCTCTATCTCACGGCCCGCGCCGTGCGCAGACCCCTCTTCGGCGACTGACGGCGCGCGATCTTCATCCTCCCCGCCGAAACGCAGGCCGTGCGACGTCGTTCAAGGGCCTCATGGACACGAAGCCCTCCGATATCGCCACCGACCCCATCGATCTCAAAGCCATGAGCCGGGAGGAGCTCGAAGCGCTCGCCGAACGGATGGGACAACCCCGCTTTCGGGGACGACAGCTCTTCAAATGGCTCTTCGGCAAAGGCGCGACCACGTTCGCCGAGATGACCGACCTGCCCCGATCGTTCCGGGAGGCCCTCGCCGAAACGGCCGTACTCGGGACGATCACCCCTGTCGCGATGCAGACGGCGCGGGACGGGACGGTCAAGCGCCTCTTTTCGCTCGGCTCGGGCGAACGGATCGAGACGGTGCTCATCCCCGATTTCGACGCGGACGGACGGGCGAAACGGCTCACGGTGTGCGTCTCGAGTCAGGTCGGATGCGCCATGGCGTGCTCGTTTTGCGCCACGGGGCAGATGGGCTTCCGGCAAAACCTCACCGCCGGCGAGATCGTCGATCAGGTCCGGTTCATGAATGACGAAGCGCTCGAACGCTTCGGCCGGACGATCACGAACGTCGTGTACATGGGCATGGGCGAGCCGCTGCTCAACTACGACCACGTGCTCCGGAGCGTGGCCCTCCTCACCGACGCCGACGGCTTCGGGCTCTCGCCGAAGCGCCTCACCGTCTCCACCGTCGGCCTCGCCCGCCGCATCCGGCAGTTCGCCGACGACGCGCCGCGCGTCAACCTCGCCGTCTCGCTCCACGCGCCCATCGACGAGAAGCGGAGCGCCATCATGCCGGTCAACCGCCGCGCCGCCACGGACCTCGGCGCGCTCCGGGAGGCCATCCGGTACTACACCCGGCAGACGGGCCGCCGCGTCACGTACGAATACTGCATGTTCGCCGGGTTCAACGACACCGACGACGACGCCCGCGCGCTCGCCGACGTGGCGGCGTGGGCCCCGAGCAAGGTCAACCTCATCATGTACAACCCCGTCGAGGGCCTCGGCTTCTCCCGGACGAGCGAGGAACGGCTCGACGCCTTCATCCGCCTCCTCGTGCGCCGGGGCGTCACCGTCACCGTGCGCCGGAGCCGAGGTCAGGACATCGACGCCGCCTGCGGACAACTGGCCGTGAAAAACGGCTGACCCGCTCCCCGCTCACACGCCGAACTGCCGGAGGTGATGATCGAGGTGTCGATAGGCGAGGCGGCCCCACTGCGCGCCGGAGAGGGCGCCGAGGAGCGGGTGTGGATCGAACGCGCCCTCCGGCCCGCGTGCGACGAAGCGCTCGATGACCCCCTCGAGTTCCGCCACGTCCTGCGCAAAGTCTGCGGGCTCCGTCGTGAGCATGACCGGCGCCGTCGGGAGGCCGCGGGGCCACGGCATCACCTCGATGGCGAACCACTGTACGGGCGCCCACGTCATCGGGCCGCCGCCGCGCCCCGCATCGAGGTCGCCCAGGGCCGTTCGGAGATGGTCGGCGAGGTGGCAGATCATCCGGCCCGCCGACATCTTCCCCCACCGGCGAGGCGTTTCCGGCGTGAGGCGGCCGAGGCGGTCGAGCACCTCCCGATGGGTCTCCGGATCGAAAAGGGTCTTCATGAGCGGTTCCTCGAAGAAAGGCGGCGTGGATCGTTTCCGATAATCTACGCATGAAACGGATGCGAATCGAACATCGGTCGAGACGCGCCCCGCCCTTTGTCCCGGCCGGAGCATCCCCCCTCGAATTTTTCTCTTCGAAAAGTGACTGAGACGTAACAATGGATTGCCCGCCATAACTTATTTTATCATGAACGCCATCGGTTTCACTCGCGCGTCCTCCGGTTGCCTCCGCGACGGCAGGCTGCCTCGCACGCGCCATCCTTCCGCCATGACCGCCATCCTCTGTTTCGCGCTCCTCTTCGGCTGCGAGTCTCAGGTGGTGCGCCCCCTCGACGACGCTCCCACCGAGAGCCGCGCCGGGGACGTCGCGCCCGCCGCCGACTACGCCGCGTCGCTGACGACGCTCCTCGCGCGCGTCGTCACGGGCGAGGGACTCGTGCGGTACGACCTCCTCCGGGGCGAGCTCCGGGACGACTTCCGCCGCGTGCTCAAAGCCGTCGAGGACTTCGACGCCTCCGGCCTGCTCACCCGCGAGGAACGCCTCGCCTTCTGGCTCAACGCCTACAACGTGCAGATGCTCGAAAACGTCATCGAGACGCCGGAGGTGAACGACATCGTGGCCGACGGCTTCGTGGAGGCCTTCTTCCGAACCCCCTACCGGACGGCCGGCCTCGACGTCACGCTCGACCAGATCGAACACGTGATCCTTCGCCGGAGCGACTTCGACGAGCGGCTGGCCGTCTTCCGCCTGCCCGAGCTCGACCCGCGCATCCATGCCGGGATCAACTGCGCCGCCGTCTCGTGCCCGAGCCTCCGCCGCCGGGCGTTCACCCCGGAGAACGTCGACGCCGAACTCGACGACGCCATGGCCGACTTCGTCAACCGCCCCCGACACTTCCGCGTCGAGGGCGACGGCTTCGTCCTCTCCGCCTTGCTCGACTGGTTCGGCAGCGACTTCGACCGGCAGGGCCTGCCCGCGGGCGATTACCTGCTCGGGTTCATGTCGCCCGAACGTCCGGACTACGACCGGCTGAAGACGCTCCTCGAAGGTCGCACCGCCGCCGAGATCAAAGCCCGACCGAACGTCCGGTTCGAGTATCTCTGGAAGGTCAACCGCGCCGAAAGCTAACGCCCCTCGCGAGGTCTTTTTTCGCACGGCCGCTTTAACCTCTGCCGGCCCGGTCCGATGCTCTCCCCCAAATCCCCGCCCAATAGACGGCCGTACGCAACCTCCACCGTCGATTGGTCCACCTGAACACCGCGTGTACGTCTCATGGAAGCAAAAAACCTCACCCCCATCCCGACCGTAACGAAGGAAAAATGGGCCGCCCACGCGCGCTCGAAGCTCTCCCGCGGTTACGTGCTCATCGTGGGACGGGAACGTCGGAACGCGAACTTTTTCAAGCCTTCGAAGGGGTACGAGATGTGCCCGTACAAGATCGCCCGGCGTCTCATCGACGAGGGCATCGTCAAGCCGGCGGACCGGACCCATCACCTCGGGCCGGTGTACGTGCTCTCCACCGACACCGTCCCGCCGCCGCCCCCGCCGTCGATCCCCGACGATGACGACGAGACGGCTCCTCCCGTAACCGAACTGGACGACCTCCTCGATCAGATCGACGCCGAGGAGATTGAAGAGGAGCAGGACGAAGCGGCCGCGGACGAGGAAGAGGACTGAATCGCCGCAGGCTCAGGTCACGCCTCGGACGAAGCGTCGGGCGCGCCCGAGTCTTCGTCGGGCATGCCGAGGGTATCGTCGAGCAGATGTCCGGCGATGCGGATGAAATCTCCTTCGGTGATGATGCCCACGAGCTGGCCGTCGCGCACCACCGGCAGCGCCCCGACGCCGTGCTTGCGCATGAGTTGAATGGCCTCCACGTTCGAGGCTTCGGGCGAGACCGAGATGGGGTCCGGGATCATGATGTCTTTCACCGGCACGTCGGTGGCGGCGTGCTCCGGGTTGACGGCGCTCTTCTCGGCGAGATAGCGAAGCAGGCGGCGATGCGTCACCAGCCCCACCAGGCGATGCTGATTGTCCTCGACCACGACGTGCCGGATGCGTTGCCAGTCCATGAGCACGGCCACGAACTCGACCAGCTCCTCCTCGTGCACCGTGAACAGGTCGGTGGACATGTAATGCTCCACGCGCGTGCCCATGATGCTCCGGACGCCCATCTTCTTGTCGAAGGCGGCAAGCTCCCAGGTGTGGCCGGGCTTCCCTTCCGTCTGCGCCTCGATCATTTTCTCGACGAGCGCCGAGAGCCGTTCGGCGCGGGTCGTCTGTTGTCGTTTCATCCGGGCCAGCGAATGGATCTGCCACTGCGCGCCCGTCCGGTTCCGCTCCACCCGTTCTTCGACGACGTCGAGATACCGGCTGATGTCTTCCGGATCGATGCCGGCGGCGGCCAGCCCTTCCCGGGCCACGGGCAACAGCTCGTCACAGATCAGTTCATCGACGGGGACGCTCTCGCCGTGGAGCCACGCCATCTGTGAGGACAGGCCCAGCCGCGCCGCCGCCACGAAGTTGCTCTTCGCCAGATCAAAATCCATGATCGAAGGGATGTCGTGATATTTCCGCGCGAGCCCGTGCACGGCTCCGAACCAGAACGCGGCGTTGGCCACCTCGTCGATGACGCTGGGGCCGGCGGGAAGGATGCGGTTCTCGATGCGCAGGTGGGGCTTGCCGTCGGTGATGCCGTAACAGGCGCGGTTCCACCGGTAGACGGTGCCGTTGTGGAGCTGAAGCGCGCGCAGGCTCGGCACCCCGCCCGCCTCCAGCGTGGCGAACGGATCCTCGTCCAGCTCGGTGGTGAAAAGCATCCGGAAACGGGCGATGTCCTCCTTGTAGATGTCCGTGACCGAGTTGCGGCACCAGTCCGTTCCGAAGTTCACCCGCGGGCTCATCTCGCGGAGGTAAAGGTTGCTGCTCCGCGTATCGACGGCCTGCTGAAAGAGCGCGATGCGGGTCTCGCGCCAGAGCCG
This sequence comes from Rhodocaloribacter sp., assembly GCF_056451265.1. Taxonomy (NCBI): domain Bacteria; kingdom Pseudomonadati; phylum Rhodothermota; class Rhodothermia; order Rhodothermales; family Rhodothermaceae; genus Rhodocaloribacter; species Rhodocaloribacter sp. The sequence goes on from NZ_JBWOPL010000005.1 coordinate 40,669, forward strand.
TTTGCCGAAGAGCACGGGCGAGTTCGTGGCGGCGGCCAGGCACGGCCCGGCGATGAGTTGCGCGATGTTATAATAGTGGGGAAACTCGTCGGGCGTGACCTGGAAATGCGTCTGAAAGCTCGTGTTGCAGCCTTCGACGAGGATGTTGTCGTGCTGGAAAAAAAGTTCGTCCACGCCCCGGATCTGATATTGCGCCGGCCGTCCCTCGCGCTGTCCCATGATGGCGTCGTTGAGCGCGAAGTACCGCGGCATGGGGGCCATGTTGTCGAGGCCGAGATCGGAGAGATGGATCGTGGGGAGGATGCCCACCATAACCACCTCGGCTCCGGCCTGATGCGCGAGGCCCCGCACGTAGCCGAGCATCTCGTTGATCTGTCGCTCCATCTGCCGGAAACAATTCCCGGCGAAGACATAGGGATCGAGGTTGAACTCGAGGTTGAACCGCGTCAGTTCCGTCACGAGGCGCTCGTCGTCGCTGCGTTCGAGCACTTCCATCGAGACGGGCGCGGGCTGCCAGCGATCATCGACGAGGAAAAGCTCCTGTTCCGCCCCGATGCGGCGCACGTCCGTCTCGAACATGCCCTCCCGAAGCATATATTCGAGCGCCTGTACGTCCTGCATCACCTGACGTGTGAACCGGCGCATCGCCGCCGCATCCTTTTGCTGTCGGATATCCTGTGTGCCCATCGCCGTGAATCCCGCTGTTCGTTGATCCTGATCCCTCACGCGGCAGCCACCAGCCCGAATCCGGAGGGGCGACGCGCACGTTCTGCGGGTAGAGAGTAATTCCGGAAGCGCAAAGAATCAACCGCCCCCGCCATTTGCCGGAGCAATCCTCGTCCTCGTCCGGCGTCGCGGGCGCGTCCCGCCCCAGCATCGCCCTCCCATTCCGGGGCGCGGGGAAACCTCCCCCGGCGCATCACGTTTTCTGTCTCACCCTCAACCTTCGGGCTTTTCTCTATGCGGCGTGTCCGGATCTGTGACGTATGGCGGTGGCGAGCCGCTTTTCTGCTGGCCGGCCTGCTTCTGATCCCGGCCGCGCACCATGCCGCGGCCCAGACGCCGGAGGAGATGCAGGCCGAGCGCCTCTTCGTGCGCGGCATGACGCGCGCCTATCTCGACGACCACGAGGCCGCGCTCCGGTTCTACCAGGAGGCGCTCCGCCTGACGCCGAACCGGCCCGCCGTCCTCTCCGCCGTCGCCGCCTCGTACGCCGCGCGCGACGACGTGTCCACGGCCATCTTCTATGCCGAGCAGGCGCGCGCGCGCGACCCCTCGAACGTCGCCTATCACCGGCAGGTGGCCGAACTGTACGCGCGGTCCGGGGACGTGGCGCGCGCCGCCGCCGCCTACGAGACGCTGCTTGCCGCTCACCCCGGCGACACGCAGGCGCTGCTCGCGCTCGCCCGTCTGCAGGCCGCCCGGGGACGCCTCGAAGACGCCCTCGACGTGTACGAACGCCTCCGCGCCCGCACCGGCGACGACCCCGACGTGCTCGCACGGATGCTCGAGCTCTATTCCCGCCTCGGCCACCGGAAGGGCCTCGAAGAGACGCTCCGCACCCTGATCCGCCTCGCGCCCGACCCCGCCTACCGGCGCATGCTCGGCGAACTGTACGTGCGAGAGGGTCGCATGGACGACGCCGCCGCGCTCTACGAGACGCTCCTCGCAGACGATCCGACCGACGTGGAGACGCTGCTCGCGCTCTCCGACCTCTACCGTCGGACGGGGCGCGCAGCCCGCGCCGACAGCCTCCTCGACCGTTCCCTGCGCGACGCTAACGCCACGGCGGACCAGATCCTCGCCCGCGCCGAGCCTTTCCTCGAACGCGCCGCCGCGGACCCCGCCGCCGTCGCCGCCGCGCGCCGCCTCCTCCACCGCGCCCTCGCGCGGGAGCCGGAGCACTACGAAGCGCTTCGCGCGTACGGCAACCTGCTCTTCGAGACGGGCGACTATGCCGAAGCCGAGGCGCGTCTGTCCGAAGCCCTCCGGCAGAACCCCCGCGACCCGGCCCTGTGGACGCGCGCCGCCACTGCCGCCCTCTTCGCCGGTCAACCGCTCCGAGCCACCGAGATCGCCGACGAGGGGCTGATCCTCTTCCCCGGCCGCGTCGACCTCCTCCGCGCCGCCGCCCTCGGCTATCTCGACGCCTACCGGAACGATGACGCCCTCACGCGCTTCGAGGAAGCCCTCGACCGCCTCGACGAAGCCCCGAACGACGACCCCCGCCTCCGGGCCGACCTCCTCGCCGGGCTCGGCATGATCTACACGCGCCGCCGGAACTTCCACGCCGCCGACAGCCTCTACGCCCGCGCGCTCGCCGTCGCCCCCGACCACGCCGTCGCCCTGAACAACCTGGCCTACAGCCTCGCCGAACGCGGGCAGGATCTCGACCGCGCCCTCGCACTGGCCCGGCGCGCCCTCGACAACGCTCCGGAAAATCCTTCCTTCATGGACACCCTCGGATGGGTGTATCTCCAACGGGACGACCTCGACAACGCGGAAAAATGGCTGAGCCGGGCCGTCGACGCCGGAGGGGCGCTCGCCCTCGAACACTACGGCGATCTTCAGGCGCGTCTCGGCCGTCTCGACGCCGCCCGCACGTACTGGCAGCGCGCCTTCGAGCGCCGTCCCGAGAGCGCCGCGCTTCGAAGCAAACTCGAACGGCTCCGGAACTGACCTGCCCGCTCCCGCGGGGCGCGTCTCCACCCCCCGCGCAAACCCGCCGCGAACCCGCGAAAAGACTCCGCATCCCCGCTCTCATGAATCGCCTTCGACGCGCCCTCCCACCCCTCGCGCTTCTGAGCCTCCTGCTCTATGCCGGTTGCTCGGGCACGCGACCCCGCGCCGAACTGCCGACCGAACTCCCCGACGCCTTCCCGCACCATACGGCCGGGGAAATCATCGCAAAGCTCACGCTCACCCCCGACACGCTCCGCACGTTCACGGCCAGAGCGAGCATCTCCATGGACCTGCCGGAGAACACCGGCAGCTTCACCGCGCACATGCAGGCCCGCCGCGACGACTCGCTCTTCATGAGCGTCCGCGTGACGTTCGGCATCGAGGCGGCGCGCGCGCTCGTCACGCCGGACAGCTTCTTCCTCTATGATCGGATCAACAAGCGGCTCCTCTACGGACCGATCGATGCGGCGAAAGATTTCCTCCCGGCCCCGCTCATCTCCGGCGAACTGTTTCCCGGCCTCCTCGGCCTCCTCGCGCCCGAGCCGGGCGTCTCCTGGCAAGTCGAGGCCGACAGCGCCTTCTATTACCTCCATGATCCCCGCCGGGGCCTCACCTATACGGTGGACCCGATCCTCTGGCGCGTCGTTCGATACGAAGCCCGGTCCCCTTCGGGCACGATCCTTGAAGAACGCGTCTATTCAGACTTCGACCGGTTCCGGAACCTCTACCTTCCTCGCCGGATCGTCTATCGCCGCCCGCTCGAGGCGACCTTTGCTTCGATTTTTTACCGTGAACTGACCCTCAATCCGAAAGCCCTGACGTTCAAGCTGAACGTCGGCGAGGACGTCGAGCGGGTGCCGGTGTATGCCTTGAACTGAACGTGTCTATGCGACCTGCGACCGTTTTCTTCGTCGTGTTTATCCTTACCCTCGCGCCGTCACGACCGGCGGGGGCGCAGGAGGTTGCCCGGGACCGTTCCGCCACGGAGCGTCGGCTCGAAGAGCTTCAGGAGCAGATCGCGCGGGACGAGGAGAAACTGGCGAAGACGAGCGAGGCCGAGCAGGCTTCTCTGGAGACGCTCCGCAACCTCGACCGTCAGATCGCCCTTCGCGAAGAGCTCGTCCGCAACTATCAGCTCCGGCTGAACCAGCTCCGGCACGAGCGCGACTCCCTCCAGACCTCGCTCTCCGATCTCGAAGCGTCGCTGGAAGCTTTGAAGGAAGAATACCGTCGCCGGGCCACGCACGCCTACAAATACGGCAGGCTGCACGACCTCGCGCTCATCCTCGCGGCGCAGTCGATCAACCAGATGCTCATCCGGGTGCGGTATCTCCACCGGTTCACCGAGCAGCGGCGGCGGCGGCTCACCGAGATCAACGCGGCGGCCGATGCGCTGGAGCACCGGCGCGCGGCTCTTCAGGAGAAGGTCGCCCGAAACAACCTCTTGCTTCGCGCGGCCGAGAGCGAGCAGCAGAAGCTGGCGCGGCAGAAGGAGCGGCGGGCCCGTCTGATCGCCGACCTCCGGAAGCAGCGTTCGTCGCTCGAAGCCTCACTCACGGAAAAGCGCTCGCTGGCCACGGAACTCGCCGCCCAGGTTCAAGCCCTCATCGCCGAGGAGATGGCGCGCCGGGAACGCGCGCCCGATGCCGCCGCGAGCGCCGAGTTCGTGCGCCTGACGGGCTCGTTCCGACAGAACGAGGGCAGGCTCCCCTGGCCCGCGAACGGGACCGTCATCGAACCCTTCGGCGAGAAGGTGCATCCCGTCTACGGCACCACGACGCCTAACCCCGGCATCCTCATCGCCACCACGCCCATGGCCGAGGTCCGCGCCGTCTTCGACGGAACCGTCAGCAGCATCGACATCATGCCCGACATCGGGCGGTTCATGATCATCGAGCACGGCGAATACCACAGCGTCTACGGCAACTTCGCCATCATCAACGTGGGCGAGGGCGAGCGGGTGCGCGCCGGACAGATCATCGGGCGCGCCGGCACCGACGCCGAGCCGAAGGGCGAGGGGCTGTTCTTCGGCCTCTTCAAAGACGGGAAGCCCATCGATCCGGTCCCGTGGCTCCTTGCGCACTGACGCCGCCTCTCCGCGTTTCTTCCCCCGATGCGTCCCCGTTCCGCTTGAATCGACGCTGCTTCGCGCGTAGTTTGCAGGCATGGCACGGAAGACTCTCATCACCGAAGCGAAGGTGCTCGAAGCGCTCGCCGCCGGACGCCGGACGCTCGCCGTCCCGCCCCGCGCGCTCATCACCGCCCTCGCCCGCGACACCGCCCGCGCGCGCGGCCTCACCTTCGTGACCGCCGCGCCCGAGGCGGAGGCCGAACCCGCCCCCGGCTGCGGCTGCGACCACGCCCCCACCCACGTCGTCGCCTTCGGAAGCGACCACGGCGGCTTCGGCTACAAAAAGACCCTCACCGCCTTCGTCCGCGACCTCGGATGGGGCGTCCTCGACCTCGGCGCCGACGATGAGCAGAGCTGCGACTACCCCGACTTCGCCTATGCCGTCGCCCGGGCCGTCGCGCTCGGGAAGGCCGACTTCGGCGTCATGATCGACGGCGCCGGTCTCGGCTCGGCGATGGTGTGCAACAAGGTGCCGGGCATCCGCGCCGCCGGTGCGTACAACTCTTTCACGGCGTGGAACGCCCGCGCCCACAACAACGCCAACGTCCTCACCCTCGGCAGTCGCACGCTCGGCATCGAGGTCTGCAAACGCATCGTCCGGACGTTTCTCGACACCGACTTCGAGGGCGGCCGCCATGCCCGGCGCGTCGACAAGATCGCCGACATCGAGGCCCACTTCGCGCGGGACGACCGGCCCGCGCCGTGACCGTTTGCGCCGACCCGTGCCCCTTTTTCACACAAGCTTACCCGGCTCCGTCCGGGGCGGTTTGGCGAGGCGTGAGGCGGCCCCGTATTTTGGCGTGATCCCCGCCCATCGTATCCACCCGGAACTCAGCGATAGATTCTCATGGCAACTACCCAATATGACGTTATCGTCCTCGGCTCGGGGCCCGGCGGCTACGAAACCGCCATCCGCGCCAGCCAGCTCGGCTTCAAGACTGCGATCATCGAGAAAGACAAGCTCGGCGGCGTGTGCCTGAACATCGGCTGCATCCCGACGAAGGCCCTCCTCAAAAGCGCCGAACTGATGGAGTACGCCTCCCATTTCAATCAGTACGGTCTCCAGGCCGACGGCGTGACGCCCGACTTCCCGAAGGTCATCGAACGCAGCCGCGGCGTGGCCGACAAGATGAACAAGGGCGTTCATTACCTGATGAAGAAGAACAAGATCGACGTCATCGAAGGCTATGGCCGGCTCACGGGCAAGGGCGTCCTCTCCGTGGAACCATCGGTGAACATGGACGGCGTAGAGATCGGCAAGCCCACGACCGTCGAAGGGAAGCACGTCATCATCGCCACGGGCGCGCGCGCCCGCCAGATCCCCCCGCTGCCGGTCGACGGCGAAAAGGTCGTCACGTACCGCGAGGCCATGCTCCAGACGACCCCGCCGAAACGCCTCGTGGTCGTCGGCGCCGGAGCCATCGGCGTCGAGTTCGCGTACTTCTACCGGCACATGGGCGCAGAGGTAACCGTCATCGAAGTGATGGACCGCATCGTCCCCATCGAGGACGCCGACATCTCGAAGGAACTCGCCCGGAGCTTCAAGAAACAGGGCATCAAGGTGATGACGAGCGCCGAAGTGCTCGGCGTCGACACGAAGGGCAAGGACGTCACGGTGCGGGTGAAGACGAAAAAGGGCGAAGTGTCGATCGCGTGCGACCAGGTGCTCTCGGCCGTCGGCGTCGTGGGCAACGTCGAGAACATCGGCCTCGAAACGCTCGGCGTGAAGACCGAGCGCGGCGCCATCGTGATCGATGCGTTCGGCCGGACGAACGTGCCGGGTATCTATGCCATCGGCGACGTGGCCGGCCCGCCGTGGCTCGCGCACAAAGCCAGCCACGAAGGCATCCTCTGCGTCGAGAAAATCGCCGGCCTCGACGTGCATCCGCTCGACAAAAACAACATCCCCGGCTGCACGTACTGCCAGCCGCAGATCGCCTCCGTCGGATACACCGAAGAGAAGGCGAAAGCGGCGGGCTATGAGATCAAGGTCGGCAAATTCCCCTTCACGGCGTCCGGGAAAGCCTCGGCGCTCGGACACACCGAGGGCTTCGTGAAGGTGATCTTCGACGCGAAATACGGCGAATTCCTCGGCTGTCACATCATCGGATACGAAGCCACCGAACTCATTGCCGAGGTGGTGACGGCCCGCGTCCTCGAAACGACCGGCTACGAGATCATGGAGGCGATGCACCCCCACCCGACGCTCTCGGAGGCGATCATGGAAGCCACACGCGTCGCCTACGGCATCCCGATGAACATCTGACGGTTCGGCTCCTCGAATCCCCCGCCCCGGCGTCGATCTCGGCGCCGGGGTTTTTTTGTGGCTCGCGTTCTTTCGCCGGCGGAGCATGCATCCGGATCTGACGTTGGCGCGCAAACGCCGGGCCGTCGCGGAACCACAATTCCGCGCGACATTTGCGTTAATTGCCCGAATGTATTTTCATGTGGACAGGAAAGCGGAGCGATGCCGCGAAGGTTCTGCGCCCGCGCCCGGCTCCCGGCACTCCGAATAATGGTGAACGACATGCATCGATTTTTTCGAACAGGCCCCCGGGGCTTAGCCGTGATGCTCCTGATTGTGATCGCCATCGGGTGCGAGGTCCTCTCACCCGAAACTCGGACGACGCCGGAGACGGAAAGCCCGTCGACGGACCTCCGCACGACGATGCCCCCGGTGAACGGCCTCGAGATCGCACTCAGCCCTTCCCCCTCACGAAAGGCAAGCGGTTTCGATCAGGAACGCGTTTGGAGCCCCTTCATCGACTGGGAACCGGCGCTCGCCGCCGACCCATACACTTCGGACGTCTATCAATTGACCACCCGTTTCAACGGTCCTCGTCCCTGTGAACAATGCCAGGCGCCCTATGTCATCTTCCGGCATTCGTCCGACGGAGGCGCCACCTGGGGTCCGGACCAGTTTCTGAAGAGCCGGAAAGACCAGAACGACCCCCAGATCGAAGTGGCCGATGACGGAACCGTCTTCATCGTCTGGCTCGACGACGACTGGATGCTTCGGCTGATCAAATCCACCGATCACGGCGCGACCTGGACGAAGCCGGTTCCCGTGCTGAGCCGGGTGGCCCTGCCGGCCTGGGGCGACAAGCCGCTCCTGGTCGTCGCGCCCGACGGACGGGATGTCTACGTCGCGTTCAACGCTTACGAAAGCTACGTCGCCGTTTCCCACGACGGCGGAGTGACCTTCGAAGCGCCCGTGCAGACGAGCAACAACAACCGCGGCTGGTATCACACCGGCGGCGCCCTCGCCCCCGACGGGACCGTCTATTTCGTCGCCGGAGACTACAGCCTCAACTTCCTCGGCGACGCCGGCGTCCGCCTGATCCGATCCACGGACCGGGGATCGACGTGGCAGACCCTCACCGTGGATCGGTCGAAGCAGGCGCCCGATTGTCCCGACGTTCCCGGATGCTATACGGGGTTCCTCGGACCTTCCCCTTCCGTAGACGTGGATGACGCCGGATTGCTGATGGTGGCCTACAACGCGGGCGACGCACCGGGCGCCCCGCAACCCATGTACATCCGCACTTCGACCGACGGCGGGCGCACCTGGAGCCCGCGCCGGAAGGTTTCGGAGGACGGCCCCATCGACAACGCCTTTCCCGTCGTTCGCGCCGGCCCTTCCCCCGGCGACTTCCGGCTCGTCTGGCAAGACAACCGGACCGGGCGATGGAACACCTGGTATCGCAGCACCACCGACTCCGGGGCAACGTGGACCCCGGCCGTGCGCCTCTCCGACCTGGAAGGTGGAGCGCCCTATAAAGACGCCGACGGCTACGACTTCGTCTATGGCGATTACCTGGAAATGGAGGTCGACGGCGCGGGCATGAACCACGTCATCTGGGGAGCCGGCAAGGATCTGTACGACATTGGAGGAACCTGGTACACGCGCGGGGAATGAGGGTCCCTGCACCTTTTGGCGTTCAGGAAGCTCCCTCTCTCGTTCTTTTGCCTGTCCGATACCGCCGCCTACTTTTGCCTGCCCGATACCGCCGCCCGGCGCGCGCTCCGGCGATTGACCTCGGAACGCGCGAGACGACGCCTCTTGCCTCTGATGCTCCGCTCCGCGTACTTTGACCCGCCCCTTCCGGGCACAGGTCCCCTTCCCCTTTTTCGAGGAACGTGCCATGACGAAACTGCTCCCCCTTCTGCTTCTGCCCCTCCTCGCCGCGTGCGCGCCTCCCGAGACGCCCGCACCCGACGCACCGCCGGAAGTCGCCTACCTCAGTTCTCCGGAGATGCAATCGCTCGACCTGCCGTTCTCCGAAGCCGTCCGAGTGGGCGATCTGCTCTTCCTCTCAGGGCAGGTCGGCAACGAGCCTGGCGTGATGGCCGTCGTGCCCGGCGGCATCGGCCCCGAGACCCGGCAGACGCTCGAAAACATCAAGGGCACGCTCGAACGCTTCGGGTCGAGCCTGGACCGGGTCGTGAAATGCACCATCTTCCTGGCCGACATCGACGAGTGGGGCGCGATGAACGAGGTATACCGGACGTTTTTCCCCGAGCATCCGCCTGCGCGAAGCGCGGTGGCCGGGAGCGGGCTGGCGCTCGGCGCGCGCGTCGAGATCGAATGCATCGCCACGGTGGGAACGGACTGACGGCGGCGCCCTGGCCGTGAAAATGACCCGTTCGGCGGTCTGGCGACGTGTTATAGAGTGAGTGTGTGATGGACTTTCTGTGCGGACGCTCCTCTTTTCCACCAGACCGCACCGTCATGAAACGTCGAAACTTCCTCCGCCGCGCCGGCGCCGGATCGGCCGTGCTCCTCGGCGGACTGCCCGGCCTCTCGCTCTCCACGCCGGTCCGATCCGCCGTCCCTTCCCCCTCGCGAGCCGTCGGCGTACCGGACGTCGAACTGGCCCTCTACGCCTTCGCGAGCCGTCAATCCTTCCTGCCGGGCACGCCCACCCGCACCATGACCTTCCGGGGAGAAGTGCTCCGGGGCGACCCGGCTCACCTCTCCACCCTCGGAAGCTGCTTTTTCGGCCCCACGCTGCGCTTCCGCCGGGGCCGACGGGTGCGGATCCACTTCCACAATCACCTCGATAAACCGACCATCATCCACTGGCACGGCCTGCACATTCCCGAGGCCGCCGACGGGCATCCCCGGCTGGCCATCGAGCCGGGCGCGACGTACGTGTATGACTTCACCGTGGACAACCGCGCGGGCTCATACTGGTACCACACCCATCCGCACGGTCGCACCGGCGAGGAGGTCAACCACGGCTTGTGCGGGCTCCTCCTCATCACCGACGACGAGGAAGAGGCGCTCCCGCTTCCCCGGGGACCGTACGACCTGCCCATTGTCCTTCAAGACCGCGCCTTCGACGAAGAGAACCAGTTCGTCCTCGGAGAATTCGGGATGGGAGACTGCATGCTCTGCAACGGCGCGTTCGAGAAGCGTTTCTCCGTCTCGAGCCGCCCGTACCGCCTCCGGCTGATGAACCTCTCGAACGACCGTTTCTTCAAGCTCGGGTGGCACGACGGACGGCCGCTGACGGTCATCGGCGTCGGCGGGGGCCTGCTCGAGCGCCCCCTCGAGAAGGACTACGTCATGCTCGGCCCCGCCGAACGCATCGACGTGTGGGCCGACTTCAGCCATGACCCCGTGGGGACCGAACTCGAGATGCTCAGCCTGCCGTTTCTCACCGGTCCCGCCACCACGTTCTCGAACCGGTTGTGGGTGGCCAACGTCGAAGAGTTTCTGGAGCTGGTCGAGCGCACGGAAGGCGGTGAAGAACTCCCGGAGTGGAAAGGATTCCCCCTGTTCAAGCTCGGCGTCGACCGCGAGGAGCGCGTGGACCTGCCGCTGCCCGGGCGCCTGTGCACGATCCCCCGCATCCCGGCGACGGAAGCCGTCAACCGCGAAGCGCCGAAACCCTTCCGCTTCGCGGTGGATGAGACCGAGAACGGCTTAGTTTTCGGCATCAACGGTCGGGAGTTCGAGATGACGGCGACGGCTCCGGACGAGGTCGTCCGCCTGAACACGACGGAGATCTGGGAACTCACCTCGCCCGGCTTCCACACGGCCCACATCCACGGCCTTCAGTTTCAGATCCTCGAACGCGCGCTCGTCGGAGACGTGGACGAGGCGACGCTCCGAGACTGGGAGACCGTGAAAGACGGCTTCATCGATGACGGCTGGCACGACACCGTCGCGATGTTCCCCGGCACGCGCACGCGGGTGATCATGCGCTTCGAGGATCACACGGGGCTCTTCCTCTATCACTGCCACAACCTGCACCACGAAGACGCCGGGATGATGCGCAACTATCGCGTGATCGCCTGACGCCCCCGCTCTCCACGAGCGAAAAAGCCCGCCCGGAGGC
>NZ_JBWOPL010000006.1:0-3098 GCF_056451265.1 Rhodocaloribacter sp.
GTGGTGGCCTCGAATATCGGCGGGACCTCGGAATGGTGCCTGGAAGGAAAAACGGGGTATCGCGTCCCGCCAAAGGATGCGCGAGCCATCCGGAATGCCGTGCTGAAGCTGATTTCGGATGAGCAAAGAATGCAGGCTTTCGGCCGACAAGGCATCGATTTGATTCGGGAACGCTTTCTTCCCGGCACGCATGTTAATACCTTGTGCAGGCTCTACGAGGAAGCCTTCACCCGCCCGATCACCCATGTCTGACCTTTCCAATCGACCTGTCCGCCCGATTCGGGTGGGGGTCTATATTTTCTTTCCCGCCGGAGGGATCGGGAGGTATACGTACGAGTGGCTCCGGGTGCTCGGGCGTATGCCGGAGGTGGAGGCGGAAATCATCTGCACGCCGGATTTTCAGTGGAAAGAGGCGGGAGAGTATGCGACGTGGGACGGGCTCCGAAGCATCTCGCATGAAGCCCCCCTCTTTCGCCGTATGCGCTTCATCACGGGCCAGTTCATAAACCCGATGCGGAGCATTCGACACGTGGAGGAGGCCCAACTCGACATCGTGCACATCGCCAATATCAACCATTTCTCATTCCCCTTCTGGCGACGGGCGCTGGAGAAGAGTCGCGCGCGCGTGACGGTTGCCGTCCACGACGTGCTTCGTCAGAATGCTATTTTGAACAAGATGTGGGAAGATCGGCAACTGAAGGCGTTTTATCGTTGCGCCGATGCGCTTTTCGTCCATTCCGGCTATCAGGCGAGCGAGTTGATCGAGTTCGCAGGGATCGATCCGAGCCGCATCCACGAGGTGCCGCATGGCCCATATACGCACGGCGCGCCTTCGGGCGACCGGGAGACGCTTCGCAGCCGCCTGGGGCTTCCGGCCGATCGTCAGGTGGCGCTGTTCTTCGGGCAGATCCGGGACGAGAAAAACCTGGACGGTTTCATTCGCGCCATGGCGCTGGCGCGCGCCGAACCGCATCTGCTCGTGGCCGGGTCGGTGAGCGCTCGTCATCGGGGAGCGGATCATTATCGACGGGTCGCGGAACAGGCCGGGGTCTCGGATCGCGTCACGTTTCTCGACCGCTACATCCCGGATGAGGAGGTTCCGGACCTCTTCACCGCGGCGGATTGGGTCACGCTGCCCTACCGAAATGCCTTCACCTCTCAGAGCGGGGTGCTGAACGTGGCAGCTTACTACGAGCGACCGGTGCTCGTCAGTTCTTCCCCGGTGTTGCATGAGACGGTGCAGCGCTGCGACATCGGGGTAGCCTGCGCCGGCGACTCCGTACCCTCGCTGGCCGAGGGAATTGAGCGCATCGCGCAACAGGTGCGCCGCCGGCACGCGTACGCGTTTGCGGAATATCGGGAGACGTATAGCTGGGAAGAAAATGCGCGCCGAACGCTGGCCGTGTACCGGCAATTGTTGGGTCTCGAAGAGGGGGACGGTTGATGCGTATTGCGGTGCTTTTTTCGCGTCTGTCGGGATACATGGCGGCCTGTCTCCGTCTCCTGAAAGAACGGACCGGCGGCGAGATGCTGGTCGTCCGTCATGCGCCGGCGTCCAATGCCCCCTTCGACGACCGCCACTTCGCATGGATCGACCGGTTGTATGACCGTCACGCGCTGGGACGGAAGGAGATTCTGGAGCAGGTGCGTGCGTTTGCGCCGGACGCCGTGTTCATGGCCGGCTGGTTCGACCGCGATTATCTGGCGGTCGCACGGCGGCTTCGGCAAGACGGCGTGCCGGTCGTGGCCGGGTGCGACACGCAGTGGACGGGCTCCTTACGTCAACGGGTGGGACGTCTGATCGCGCCCCGGCATCTGCACCCCGCCATCGATGTGCTCTGGGTCTCGGGCGAGCGGCAACGGCAACTGGCGCAGCGACTGGGCTTTACGGGGGCGCGCTGCTGGTACGGTGTCTATGCGTGCGACTGGGAGCGGTTCGAGGCCGTCTACGAGCCCGCCACCTCACGCCCGAAAACGTTCCTCTTCGTGGGACGGTACATCCCCATCAAAGGGTTGGACACGCTGGTCGCGGCTTACCGGCGCTACCGGCAGCAGGCCTCGGAGCCATGGGCGCTTCACTGCGTCGGGACAGGCGAGCTGGCGTCGACGCTGGAGGGGTTGCCGGGCGTGACCGATCGGGGGTTCGTGCAGCCGGACCGGTTGCCTCAACTCTTTGCCGAAGCCGGGGCGTTCATCCTGCCGAGCCGCCGTGAGCCGTGGGGAGTCGTCGTGCAGGAGGCGGCGGCCGCCGGGCTGCCGGTGCTGTGCTCGACGGCAAGCGGCGCCTCCGTGCATCTGGTGCAGGACGGTTACAACGGCTTCCTCTTCGACCCGGGCGACGTGGACCATCTGGCGCGGCTGATGCATCGCCTCGACGAGGCCTCCGATGAGGAACGACGCGAGATGGGACGGGCAGGTCATGCGCTCTCCCGGCAGTTTACGCCCGAGCGCTGGGCTGAGACGTTTGTGGAAGGCATCACCGACTTGAAGGGCGCAAACCCTCCTGAGCCCGTTGCCCACCGGTGAGGTGGGAGTCTGTATCGGGAAATCTTTACCTGCGCATTATGGGGCCGGTCGCGTGAGATGCCTGGACCCCCATCCCCCCTTCGGGGTACTTCCCCCTGTGAGGGGGAAGGGCTTGTGCGGACCACCGAAGCCCCTCCCCATGCGAAGGGGAGGTGTCGCGTAGCGACGGAGGGGTAGGACGGCTGTTACGTAAGCAGCAAGCGTGTACGGTCAAGGAGGTGTAGTGATTGCGCAGCACGAAGGACCCCCATCCCCTCTTCGGGGTACTTCCCCCCGAGTGGGGGAAGGGCTTGTGCGGACCAGCGAAGCCCCCCCCCATGCGAAGGGGAGGTGTCGCGGAGCGACGGAGGGGTAGGCCAGGCAAGGAGACAGCAGAGTGGGGTGGACTGGTATAGTGTTTGACCAGGCACAGCGACCGGAATAAGCGTATCGCCATGAGACGAACGGGTACATTACTACAGGGCTGGGGCCTGCCGGGTCGACCGACACGGTTGGGGGGCGTGCAGGTCATGCAGGCCGGCGCTGGCGCGCGTGCGGAGACCACAGTGTTGTGGCGTGTGCTGGCATGGGCC